>JACPTT010000001.1 GCA_016192645.1 Candidatus Levyibacteriota bacterium
TTCGTTGGTAGTTGAATCCATACGAAGAACAGCAGAAGCAACCGGTAACGCCCTATACAAGGAAGCGATCTTTGCGGTGGCGGCGCGTGTTGAAAAGGGAATTACAATCGGCGATTCGCTTTCGTACTCTCCGCTTTTCCCTCCTATTGTGATAGAGATGGTTAAAATTGGAGAACAGACCGGAAAAATTGATGAATCGCTCATTAGGCTTTCTGAGTACTACGAGCGGGAAGTGGATCAGGCGGTAAAAACAGTCACCACCCTTTTTGAGCCAATTATTATTATGGTCTTAGGCGTGGGTGTAGCATTTTTGCTTATTGCCGTAATTACGCCAATCTATTCCCTTCTCTCCTCATTCCAGTAATGGGAATATCGAAAAATTTTGACCCCTGTCAGTCCAAAATAGAAATGTCACCCCCTAATAGGGAGTATTCTTTTTTTCCAGGGATGATCTGGTGGTGGTTTGTAATTAAGGGTATGGGTTGTGAGGATAATCGGTTGTTTCATCCGTTGTTTCTTCGGTCTTCCAGGTAAAAGCAGATAGGTAAGTTCATGACCTTTGAGGATAATGTGCACAGACAAATCAAGCCATGTTTCCATGATTACTTTTTCAAGCGGTCTGACTGTTGTTGGTTGAATCTCTGTTAACTGGTACCAGTTGTTTTTGAATTGGATGGTAAAGTCAAGATTGACGCGTCTTGTCTCCTGGATGGAGAAAATATGACTGAGTTGTTCGTTCTCAAACTGGAGTAGCACTTTGTGAACATTTCCTTCTCTTGCAGCACGTACGGCAAATTGTTTGTTAAATTTTGGAAGAAATACTTCTGACAAAAAGCTGTTTCCCTCCTCTGGCGTATTGATGTTTGCCAACCGCATCTCCTTGATTAATCGATCTTGGAGTGTTTGAAACAGTCGTTCAATTCGTCCTTTCGCTTCTGCTGAGTGTGCAGTAATCAGGCGAATGGAAAGACTTTGCATTGCTCTCTGAAACTGCGTCATGAGTTCTTTGTTATCCAAAGCTGCTTTATGGTTAATTTTGTAAGTGGAGAAGGCGTCGAGATAGATAGCAAACGGTTTCCCTCTTTCCTGTACATATTCCATCCAAAACGTAAACACAGCATGGACGCCTTCATTTTCTGCAAACATTGCTTTGGTAATTTTTCCTGTTGCGTCATCAATTGAGGCTAACAAACAAACTTCAATGGGATTGTCATAAGCATCAACAAATCTGTCTTCAAACCAATAATGGTAGGAACCATCAAACTGCTCAAGCTCGCCAAGATATTCTTTTCTGGGCCGCCAAGAACGATAGACAGGCTGCTTCTGTTTTCGTACTTTCCACAGCTTTCCTTCTATCATCCACAGTCGTGTTGTTTCAGGACTAATTACAATACTATGGTGCTCTTGTAGCTTTTCAGTGGCAAATGTTGGCCGAAAATCGGCATAGTGTTTTGTAATAACAGCAAGTGCTTTTTCTTTGATCATATAGTCAATATGATGGTTACTCGTTTTCCGTTTAAGCCTATGAACAACACCATCCTGACCTTCCTCTCGTACTTTTTTCTTCAATCGTTTTACCTGACGAGGTGAAACATTGAGCATTCTTGCTGCTTGGCCGTTTGAGAGTTCACCACGTAATGTCTTGTTGATGATTTCCAACTTCTCCTGCTCTTGTTGGGTAAGTTTAATCCCCATAGACGCATACAGAACTGCATCTTAGAAGAATTTTGCGTTTTTACAAAGGGGACGTTTCTATTTTGGTAGAGAGTGACATTTCTATTTTGGTGTAATAGTATTTTTTACATTATTGACAAAAATGACTATAGCCAGTAAACTAAATCCCAAGAATGCTAGCGCACATTAACGGCAACTTCAAAGGGAAAGATATTGTTTCTCTTCGCCAATTCGATCCCCACTCTCTTCAAAAACTTTTTACACTTGCATCAGAAATGTCATCGCTTGCGAAAAAAGCGAAAGGTTCAAATCTGTTCCATGGCACTATTACAACACTTCTGGGGTGGTTTAAGAAATTTCGGATTTGGTTGTGGTTTATTTTGCATAGTGAGTTCATCGAGAAAGCAGATATTATCCACTGCCACGACGTGTTTTTCTGGATGTTTCCATTTCGTTTCCTCTTCCCGCGAAAAAAAATATTTACCACATTTCATGGTTATGAAACCGCGTTCCCGCCTTCAATAAAAGCAAAGCTTATGCGCAAGTTAAGCGAAAAACTATCAAACGGAAACATTTGCGTTGGTGCTTTCATCGAAAAATGGTATGGGACAAAACCAACGTATGTGACGTACGGCGGGGTAGAAATAGAAAATAAAAATGAAAATATAAAAAATAAAAAAGGTAAGAAAATGCGGATTTTGTTCCTTGGAAGACTGGAGGAGGATACTGGAATACCTATCTATTTACGAGCTCTAGAGAAATTAAGAGAGCAAAATGTGCCGTTTGAGTTTACCGCGTGTGGTAACGGATCTCTTGCGCCAAGAGTGAGAAAATACGGTAAGGTTGTTGGTTTTGTTCTCGAAATCGAAAGTTACATAATGCAAGCGGATATTGTCTTTGCCTCCTCATACCTTTCGATTATGCAATCGCTAGCATGTAAAAGATATGTTATTGCAGCTTTTACAAATCCGCTAAAAAAAGATTACCTTAATATGACACCGTTTCGAAAATGGATCGCCATTTCTTCTTCGCCAGATGAGATTGCGAAAACACTCACTAAGAAATCACAAATAAAGAAATCGAATATTGAGAAAGCTTATCAGTGGGCAACACAACAAACGTGGGATGCAGTTGTATTGGCTTACGAAAAATTATGGGGAATATGAAAACTACTTTTATTACAACAGTAAAAAATGAAGAAAAAACAATAGTTCCACTTTTGTATTCACTTTTTCGACAATCTGTTCTTCCTGACGAAATTATTATTGTTGATGGAGGATCATTGGACAACA
>JACPTT010000079.1 GCA_016192645.1 Candidatus Levyibacteriota bacterium
CATGATTCCCGTTTTGGTTAAGAAAAAGTTTCTTATGTCGGCAAATTCTTTGTTTGGTGTGGGAATTTACGGCTCGATTCTTATTGCCTACGCGCTTTCCGGCTCGATTCTTCTTTTTTTTGGAAAAACTTCTGCGTTTTTTGTCCTTGCCTTTCTTTTTTTTATTGCCGCGCTCTTTATTGTTTTGATGAGGGCTAAAGCGGCAAACCGCAGTTTTACGAAAACATTAAATGGTGTCTCTTTGCGCCTCACAGTCGGGGATGAGATAAAAAATGCCGTTGCGCTTATTACAAAAACTAAGGAGATTTACCATGCGCTTTTGCTTTTGACGCTCTCCCAGGTTTTGATTTTGGTGGTGGCGGTAATCGGACCGGGTTATGCCCGGGAGATTTTAGGCATTGATATTAAGCAATTTCCGCTTCACGCCGGCGGCGTTGGGAATGGTTTTGGGAGCTGTTGTTTTGGGCAATTTTTTGCACGCTCATCCTAAAAGGGCGATGACTAGTGCCGGCATTTTTTTGTCGGGGGTTACTCTTCTTATTTTGCCTTATGGTTCGCAGGTAACTTCTCGGGGTTTTATTACAGCTCTTAATACTTATCTGCCGGCTATTTTGTCAATAAACATCCTGCATATTATGGTTTTTTTGGCGTTTGTTTTAGGTATTGCCAATGCCTTGATTTTTGTTCCCTCGCATACTATTTTGCAGGAAGAGACCTCCGATGAGGTGCGGGGCAAAATCTACGGAGTCTTAAATACAATGGTTGGCCTTTTTTCTCTTTTTCCAATTATTCTTGTCGGGGGACTGGCTGACTTGTTTGGGGTAGGCACGGTATTAACCGGGATTGGAGCAGGCATTCTTGCTCTTTTTATGTTTCGTTTGCTGATTAAATAAATATGCAGCCTTTTATATTTATTCTTTTTTTCTGCTTTCTTGTTTTTTTGTTTTGCCTCCATCTTTTTTCAAAGGATGATTTTGTGCTATTGCGAAAAAACATCTCGATGGAGCGGGTTTTTAATCTGGCTTTTCTAACAGCCCTTTCTGGACTTTTTTTTGCCCGTTTTTTTTATGTTTTGTTTCATTTTCATTCATCCTTTTTAAATCCTTTGGTTTTTTTCCTCTTTCCTTATTTTCCCGGGCTTTCCCTTCCCGGCGGGGTAGCGGGTGGCGTGGTTTTTTTCTTCTTCTGGGCCTCTTATCGAAAACTGCCGCAGGCCCGGTTATTTGACATCTTTTCGCTTTCCTTTCTTTGCGCCTTAACAGTTGGTTTTTTGATAAACTTTTTTTTGGCGCAAAAAATAGTTCTCTCTTTAAGAATCGCCGTTCCCGTTATTTATCTTTTGCTTTTTATCGCTTTGGTTAGAATCTTTTTATTGGTAAAACTCAAGGACGCAAGTATAGGGATTTTGTTCCTGCTTGTTTTTTCTTTTCTCTCGTTTGCGGTTGCGAGAATAGGGGCTGGGAATTTGCTGTTTCTAAACGGCGAGGATTTTATTTTAATCGAGATGTTTTTACTCTCGCTTGTGTTTTTGGTAAAGCAGGAGAATTTACTTGCCAAAGGCAAAAAGCCCAAAATTAGGGGTTGAACCCCTCGAGGGGTTCAACCCCTTAGCCATCGAGGGTAAAATCTTTTAAGAGAGCAAGATTGTTCGCATAATCTACCTGGTCTTGCACGAATTTCTTATAATCTTTAGAGGACGAGAAGAAGGATAAAATCAATTCTCTATTGCAAATTGTTTCTTTTAGATTATTAATATAAGCGGGATAGCTTGACCATGGATATTCCTCGGGATTTGTAACCAACTCTCCTACGACAGGGTTAAGATGTATATAGCGCGATACATGCAACAGAAGGTTGTCTGTTTTAACTCCGACAGCTTTAAAACGCCCTTGTAACAATCCACCTACTCTTTTATACTTTTGGTTGAAGTACAAGGTATAGGCATTTGTTAGCTGTTTAATAAGTTTTGAGATTCCGTTCTTGGTGATTTGCCGGATTAAAAAATGAAAATGATTTGGCATAAGACAATAACAGAAAAAATCAATCTCTTTTGCAAGATTTTTACTATGGAGCCGTAAAGGAAGAATCGGGTATCTAGTTAAGACTTTTTCAAGAGGAGCCAAATAAATAAAAAGATAATAGAGGAATATTCTGTAATCTTGTTCATCAAGAAAGATTGTCCTCTTTTCAACTCCGCGGTTGAATACATGGTAAACATTGTTTTCCGCAAAGTCGCGTACGACATATTTTGAAGGCATATATTTTATACTAAACGAAGAAAAAAGAGATTGCAATAGGGGTTCGACCCTTAAAGGGGTTCAACCCCTAATGTTTCTTTGAGAAGCTGTTTGGTGTCAACTCCCATAGCCGCAAGGGTAGAAGCCGCAAGACAGTCTTCTTCAAGAAGTCTTCCTAAAAGGTCAAGTGGGGTAAGCGGTTCGTCCGAATGTCTTAAAATCCGCTGGATTTGCATGCTGAAGTTCTTACTGTTTCTCGCCACTGAGTCGGGATGGCGTTCGCTTTCGCGCATCTTCTGCAAACTCTGGCTCAAGGCGGAAGGACTAACGCCATGGTTGCTAATAAGACGTCCTACCATTTCGCTTTCGTCTAGTAGTGTTTGAAGGAGATCCCCACTATCGAGGGGTCGCCTATTTACCCCCGCAATTGCAAACGCACGGCTTACCAGTTCAAAAGCGTCCAGCGTAAGATGATTTCTAAATAGATCAAGCGGATTAATGCTAGTAATGACTCTTTCGCTCGGGTTTCCCATGGGCTAGATTATAGCATGTTGTGGTATCATATCAAATATGGAACCGAAAATTTTGTTTGAGGACGGGGAGATTTTGGTATTGGATAAGCCTTCGGGGATAACGGTGAATCGGTCAGACACTACAAAAGGAGAGAGAACAGTGCAGGAGTGGCTTGAAGATGAGGGGTTGAACCCCTCGAGGGGTTCAACCCCTAAAGAGACGGATTTTTATAGGAGGGCGGGGATTGTTCATAGACTGGATAAGGAGACTTCGGGTCTTCTTCTTGTTGCGAAAACCCCCTTGGCTTTTGAGAATCTGCAAAGGCAATTCAAAGAAAGGGCAGTCAAAAAAAGTTACATTGCCCTGGTTCATGGCAAAGTTGCGCCCTTCGACTCCGCTCAGGGCGAGATTCGTGTTCCGGTTGGCAGGCTCCCGTGGAATCGAAAGAGGTTCGGCGTAGTGGCGGGAGGGCGAGAAGCGATCACAAAATATAAAGTAATTCGATATTTTGAAGTGAGAAATGGGAAGTGGGATCTTGATTTTTTGAAATCTAGAATTCAAGACGTCAAAGATTCAAAATCAAAAACCTCTCACTTCTCACTTCTAGAAATCTATCCTCAGACCGGCCGCACTCATCAAATCAGGGTTCACTTAAAATACTTTGGCCATCCGGTATTTTCCGACCCACTCTACGGGGGAAGAAAGCAGACAAGAGCAGACCGAAAAATTTTATCTCGCCTTTTTCTCCACGCTTCAAAAATCAGCTTCATTCATCCAAAAACAGGGGAGAAGATGGAGTTTGAAAGCAAACTGCCGGAAGAACTAGAAAATTTGATATTAGACGTTAGAAACTAGAAGCTGGATTTTGAGGATTGAAGGTTGAGGTTAGAAGGTTTTCCAGTTCTTCTGAAGATTGGTTAACTTTCCTCCGAGATGTTTGTATCGAATAAGAAGATTTTCACAGAAATCTCTTGGCCAGTAGTTTAGATCTCTGGCTGTTTCTATATGTACTTCCATCTCATTTGAGGAACCAATGGAATCGTCTAAATGCTGCTTAAATTTCTTCTCAAATCTTCTCTTCGCCCATCCTTCTGCTATGTTTGAAGGACAAGATTTTGATGCTCTTCGCATTTGAGATGCTAAATCATTGCGTTCAAATACCGGGAGTTTTTTAACTGCCTTATGGATAATCAGCATTAGTTGGTATGCCTCTTGATATACTTCTAAATCACGAAAACTCTTAATCATAGTAATCTATTTTCTATCTTCAAGTTTCAAATTCTAGTCTCCAGTTTCTAGTGTCTATCATCAAAATATTCCTATGGCGCTACTTCCTGCCAGACGAAGCTTTTGTGTTTGAGAAAGTCGGGAAAATTGAGAATAAATTCCGGTTGCTCTTCGATATAAAAGACTGGATAATCCGAATTATCATTGCAAAGTGTTCGATTATTTTGGAATGTTCCTGGATTAAGTGGATCAAGTGCGGCATTTGCAACAACTGCCCCCTGCATATTAAGCCGTTTATCCCTATCAGAAGGGCAGTTGCTGCCCTGCGTGCCATTGCTTTCTAAAACAAAGTCAGAGTCGGCGCTAAAAAGCCCTTTTATATGAGTGGGGGAAGAGGAAGACGATCCGCCAACATCTGCATCAACCGTAATGTCCCCCGAAACTGACACAACCAGGGTTGAGGCGTTGGGGGTACTGACCGTTTGGATTTCTCCTTGAATATGCAGGTTGCCCTTGATTAAAAAAACATAGTCTCCGCGATTAAAGGTAATGCCGGATGATCGGGTATAGACATCCCTTCCGGGCTGGTTTGTATAAACAACATCTGGATCTGGGTCAAGAGCCGCAAGATTGCAACCAGGTGCATCATAGCAGTTTCTACCATCTATACTATCAGGAATTTCTGTTATAGTTTTGCCCTTTTGTTTTGCTAATCCCAAAAGATAGCTGTAGGAAGTGCGGGTAGTCCCGGGTATGGCGGGCGTAAAGGTCTCAGGATAAATAGTTCCTCCCACAACCCATCGCTTCAGCGGATCTTCGGACGATCGTTCAAGACAAATTCCCGAGCTTGCGGAAACACAGAAGCTATAACTATTGTCTCCCGAAAAGATAACCCCGGGGCTTCCGTCTCTTCTGTTCAAAAGCATGGCATAGGGATCGCGGGACGAGGCTGAGACAGGGTCATTAAAACCCGAGTCGATTCTCATATCCGCCCCCTTTCCCTGAATCCAGGGCTGGACTAATTGATAGTAGAAGTCCACTCTTTTTTGGGGCTGGGCGGTAGTTAGAGTAAGATTTTCGCCCGGATCATCGCCATAGGTAAAAGGTGTTGAGCGAACCGAAACTGCAGTTGCAGATCCATCGTCGGCGAAAACCAGGGCGCAGATGAGCCGTGCTCCCGAAACATCGGAAGGAGTTATTGAGTAGGAGCCTGGGAAAAGCGTTTGGTTTGGGTAGGAGAAAGAATAAGCGCCATTACTGTTGGTTGCGGTGCTATAGCTTAGTCCAAAATAGTTTTCGGAAAGGCTTAAGGATTTACTCCCCAACCGGCCTTGATTTGTTATTGAAGTTGAACAGCTATCATCAAGGGTTGTGTACATGGTGCCTCCCACGCCTACCTCGTAGGGAACAATGCCAAAATCAGCCGCGCTGGCGGGTGGAGGAATAGTAAAAGTGAGTTTGTTAGTATTGGTTGAAGTGTCGTAGCCGGTTGATTTGTTGGGAGAGAAGCCAAAGGGGACATCAAGTTCAAGCGTATAACTTCCGGAGGTAACTCCGGTAAATTGGTAGGCGCCGGAGTCGTTGGTTGTTGTGCTTTGGGTGTTTAAGTAAAGCCTTGCCCCGCCTGCGTAGCCGATCTCATCAGCTTCTTTTCTCCCGTTGGCATTGCGGTCAATAAAAACAATGCCCGAGATGGTGGAAGTAGGCGCAGCGGTGGGAGCAACAGGGCAAGAGCCATTATAGCTTCCCCAATAGACCGAACTTACACTGCCTCCGCCTGATGTGCAGTCGGAAACCTGGCTTTGATTAGTTAACGTGCCTCCACTTGAACAGGTTCCCCAACAGGTTCTTGTTACTGTAGAGCAACTGCCGAACTCACAGTTTCCAATATCAGACGACGTACCGGTTCGGCAAACTCCAGAACCCCTAGCCGCGCATGAAGCAGGAGTAGGGGTGGGGGTGGGAGCGCCGGATGGACCAGGAGTGGCGGTGGGGAGAGGAGCAGTGCATACCCAGCAATAGGGATATAGGCTGCCTTGAGCAGCATTTGTGCAAGTTGAGTCTCCAGCGCTTTGATAGACCCAGCTCCCGGAACAAGAGGGACAATTAGCGGGAAAGGTTGGAGGATTTCCTCCGCATTGCGCGTTTGTCCCGCACGAAACACAGCCGAGGACGGGGGTGGGACCTACGGTTGGGGCGAGAGTGGGAGCAAGAATGCCTATGCCAAAGGTTGCATCGCCCGATGAGTTGGTTTGCGAACAAAGCGTTCCTTGATCTTCACCTCCAGCGTGTACCCACCAACGGTATGCTTTCCCAGAAGTTACAGAAATTATCATGCTGGTTTGATTCCATTGATTAATACAGACATCATGTCCTCCACCGCAGTTGTTTGCGATGGGTCCGCTTGCCGAGGAAACAAGCGAATTTCCATCGTCAACCCTTACATCATACCAATCAGCATTAGCAACAGCACTCCAAGAGAGTGTAACCGAAGTAGTACCGGCAGGAAAAGTTGTTCCGTTTGGAGAGAGGCTTGAATTAGAAGGAGGAGAGGTAGGACAATTAAGCGCTGAAGTTGTAAAGGTGGTGAGGCCGCAAGAAGTAGAAGGGCCAAGATTTGAAGAACTCCAACGCGTAGCAGAGGCGGCATAGGTTGTATTTGGGGAAAGACCTGTAAAATTATAGGAAAGATTGCTGTTTGTTCCGAGGCTTGAACCGTTGAGAGACCAATCGGTTCGATCATATCTGCTAAAATTATTGCTTTCGGCAACTGTTGCCGTGCCCGTTGTTGTTCCGGTGGAGCTCGAAGAAATGCTACAGGTATAGGAAGGAAGGGGGGTGGGAGTGGGGGTTGGAGTGGGCTGGGGAAAAATGGCCTGACAGGCAGTGTTGCCGCAGGGAGCAGTGGTACAGGGAATATCAGCATTAGCGCATGTTGTAGCGCTTACTCCGCACATGACAGTGGTGCTACTAGAAGGACAAGTCCCTTCGTAGGGAGGGTTGGTAGTATCAATAGATTGCGTATTGCAATTCCCATCTGTTGTTCCGTTACTATTACAGCATGTTTTGTACCGCCCGCCAACCGAACAATCACAAGCTCCGGCATTGAGGTAGGGTCCTATATTCGCCCCGCTCGCATCCCCACATTTATCCGCAGTAGAACAAACAGTGTTGGTACGAGGGATCCAAGCTATATATTCATCTGGAAGGGTTGAATCTGCATAGCATGCTGAATATCTATGTTTCTCCCAAGGATTAGTAGCGGCATCGTTGCAAGCTGTCCCGCAGCCTCCGGAATTCGTAATAGACGGGCCATTATTGCATTCATAATTTGTCCAACCGGAACAAAATGAGTCAGAAACTATTTGATTTGAGGGTGCCGTTGAGGAGTAAGATGCGGTCAC
>JACPTT010000073.1 GCA_016192645.1 Candidatus Levyibacteriota bacterium
AAGAAGAAACCCTAAAAATCGCTCTTAAAGGACTGGGGATAGACGTAGAGAGTAGTAAGCCTTAGATTTTTGGATATCTACAAATTACAACAGGAAGTGTTCTTACGGGGACATCTCCTGTGTGAAGATAGCGATACTGGGGAGAGGGGTTAACTTGTACTTCAAGGTAACGATAATCCCTAAAATGTTTTGCAATTAAATCTCTTTGAGCTTTTATAATTCCTCCTGTTGACCCTGGAAAGTATGGGTAAAAGGTAAATATTCCGTGAGGTGAAAGACAGTGTTTTAAAGTTCCTAAATCAAGAAGATCATTGATTCCTTGCTCATCTGTACTTAAAGGGTAGGTATCTGAAATAATAATATCAGCTGGTTCTTCCCTTCCCTCGCTAATCTTTTGAGCCCGTTTCCTAGTTGCTAATATAGCATCTCCTTCATAGACCTTAATTGAAGCAGAATGGCTTTCTGCTGGTAGATCTCCTTTTATTGCACGCCAAGCCTGAGTTTGGGTATCAGCAAAAACCCTTGCACGTTTAGCAATAGATGCGTTAAGTTCTACGACATCATATCTTCCTCCAAGAAGATCTAAATGTTTCACAATTTGGCGTGCTGTGATACCGAGACCAAAACCTCTTTCAAAAACGATATATGGCCCCTCTCTTTTTTGTTCTCGTATTGCTTTAAATGCTTCGCTGACTGTAGCTTCACACCAAGGAGTTTCACAAGTGTCCATAACTTGAAGCCCATTTACGAAAAGTCTCACCCCTTTCTTATATCTGTATGGATCTTTAGGTGGATTAGGATGCATGCCAGAGGGATACCGTAAAATACGAATAGGTGCTTTTTCCCACTTCTCAAGGAGCCTTTTGTGTTCAGCATCTGGGGGAGTTTGAATTCCTCCTTCGCCATTGATCCCGTTGCTAGATCCTGGATCTCTTCTTTCTTGTGCAGAAGTCATAAGAATGAAAAGAATAAATTAGTTTGCACATTATAACTATTTGATAGGGATAAATCAAGATTCTTGTAGTAAAGAAGAAAAATAATGCTTGCAAAACATAATAGCATGGGATACAATCGCCCTAAATCTTATAGGCAAGAACTATGAAAGTTGCTAACATAATGCAAAAGCAGGTAGATTATGTGTCAATAGACTCAACTGTTGCAGATGTTGCGCGGCTTATTTTTGGGAGAGGTATAAATGGGGTCCCAGTTTGTAAAGACAAAAAGGTAGTTGGTTTTGTAACAGAGCACGATATCGTTGCGAGATTTTTCCCCTCAATGCAAGAATATATGGAAGACCCTGTCCATGCCCGTGATTTTGAGGGGATGGAAAAAAAGGTTTCGGAAATCCTCGAACTTGCGGTAGAAAAAATTATGAGCAAGAACCTAACCACAGTAACTCCGGATACTCCTCTTCTTAAGGCACAGTCTTTGATGTCGGTTCACAAAGTTGGAAGACTCCCGGTTGTTGATAAAAAAGACAATCTCGTCGGCATTTTATCCAAAGGGGACATTTTTAGAGCTGTTGTTGGGGAAAAACTTCCTCTTGAAGAAGAAGAGGAGTTTTATGATTGGCTAGCAAGACATTACGATATTATTATCGATTGGGAGAAAAGACTCAAGGCAGAATTACCAGAGCTGATTAGGTTATTTAGAAAGGAAAATGTTAAAAAGGTTATAGACGTAACTTCGAGTACAGGAGAGCATGCTGTTGCGTTAGTAAAAAAGGGTTTTGAAGTGGTCGGTATAGAAAGAAGTAAAATCATGCATCGGCTTTCGGAAGAGAAAAAAGCTAATATTTCAAAAGCTTTTAAGCAGAAATTACATTTCGTGCACGGAGATTATAAAAATTTAATGGAGGAGTTACCTCATGATTTTGATGTGGCTATCCTTCTTGGGAATGCATTACCCCATGTTACTTATAGAGATAGAGATATTCTAAAAGAAGTACAAAATGTTCTTAAGCCTAAAAATTCATTCCTCGTTTTACAGATAATAAACTTTGATAAGATTTTCCAGGTTAGTAGGGGAATTCGCAACTTCTCCATTAAAAAAACTCATTTTGCTTATGAAGAAGAGCATGCTTTTGTTGGATTTTATACTAAAAAAAAGGGTAAAATACTGATTTATAATTTGGCTATTTTCGATTCCGGCGGTAATAAATGGATATTTAAAGGAATTCGGAGCACACCAGTGATTTATATTGGGCAAAAGGAAATATCTCAAAGGCTAAAAAAACTAGGATTTTCAAAGATCCAATTTTACGGGAGTTTAGATAATAATTCTTTGTTTGCTGGACCATTCAAACCTCTAGAAAGCGATTGGTTGAATGTTGTTGCAAAGAGATGAAGATGCGATTGTTGTATTGTTTCATTGTTACATTGTTACTTCTTTTCGGCGTTCAGGCGGTTGTTGCGCAAGAGCAGGATGTGGAAGGGGCGGCAATTTCTCCGACCCCAACTCCTATTAAGTACGAACTTCCTTACCCGGGTCTTTTACCCGACAGTCCTTTATACTTTCTAAAAACAGGGCGAGACAGAATTATTAATTTTTTAATTTCCGACCCCCTTAAAAAAGCAGAGTTTAATTTGCTCCAAGCAGACAAGCGGTTGCAAGCCGGGGTTTACCTTTTTAAAAAGCAAGGAAAAGAGCGTTTGGCAGAATCAACCATTTCAAAGGGAGAAAATTATTTTGATCAGGCAATTGCCCAAGCTCAACAGGCGCAGCAGGAAGGAAGGAAAGTGTCATCTTTGGGAAATAGACTTTTTCTTGCTGCCCAAAAACATCAGGAAGTATTAAAAAGTTTGGAGGCAAAATCGCCTAAAGAGATAAAAGGAAGCATAACTGCCTTGAAAGAAAAGGTCGCAAACTTTGAAAAAAAGGTGGATCTATTAAGATTAAAATAACAGCGAATACCTTTATAACTGAAACTATTTTTTCCTCAGGCAAATCATAGGAGTAAATCAGGCAAAACAATTTTTTACTCAGTTTTACTTAATTTTTTTTCTTTTTTGGGGAAGGGATAAAAATCAAGGCTAAAAACTAAGCTGAGTATTTCTGATATAGAAATTGATAGTTGACACAATAGATTTAGTGGCCTATGATTTTTCCGGCACTAGATATAGTGCTTGAACCTTAAAAATAGCTATGAAGTGTCCTTATTGCGCAAGCACGGAAACAGAGGTTATTGAAACGCGAGACAGCGAGGATTTGGAAACAATTCGAAGAAGAAGGGCGTGTCTTAAGTGCGAAAAGCGGTTCACAACATACGAGCGCATTGAA
>JACPTT010000074.1 GCA_016192645.1 Candidatus Levyibacteriota bacterium
AAACCGCCGTATTTTGGCAAAAAACTTGCCCACAATGTTCTTATCAATAAAATTGTCTCAATTTTTGCAAATCACGTGCCAAATATTGGCAAAGCAGGGCATGTTGATTATAAAAAGTTTATAGGAACCTGGGATTATGATCCAAAAAGAATTCTTGCCGACATTCTCCACACCTCGCTTAGAAGCTATCTACTTACCTGTGAGCAGATTCTAGGGTTTGATGCAACTTCTCTTCTTAAAAAAATCTCTGTTCCAACGCTTGTTGTTGAGGGAACAAACGATATTATTTTCCCACCGCATGTTGCTAGTGAATTACATAAAAGAATAAAAACCTCAGAAGTTGATTTTATCCCCAGCGCAAACCACATTTTGGTGCTGAATAATCCCGAAGACCTTGTGGCATCGATGGTGAGATTTTTAAAAAGGCTAAGATTCTAATTCAAGCCAATCCCATCTTTTCTCTTACTTCTGCCATTGTTTCCTCTGCCATTTGGCGGCATTGTTCTAGCGAACTATTGATTATTGAGTCAACGAGTTTTGGATTTTCCCCAAACTCTTTTCTTCTTTTCCGAAACGGTTCAAGCTCTTTATAAATAGTTTGAGCAAGAACCTCTTTCATCTCAGAATACTGAATTTTTCCTTCCCGATAATCCTGTTCAAATTTTGTGTACGTTTCTTTTTGAACAAACAATGCTAACAATTTAAACAATTGAGCAATCGGTCCTTCTTTTGGCAGTTCGCCGCCACTTGTCCCCGAATCAGTTGGCGCAGACGCCAACCTTTTTCGAATAGTATCAAGGTCATCGATTAAATTAATGTAAGTTCCCTCAACGGACTTACTCATCTTGCCAATTCCTACAAGAGAAGGAACATACTGACCTTCTGTTTCGAATCTTTGCGGTTCGGGAAAGGTAACTTGCCCTGAGCTTGTCGAAGAGAACATTGTATTGAACTTCCGAGCAATCTCGCGTGTTACTTCAATATGAGGTTCTTGATCGGCGCCGGCTGGAACAATCTCGGCTTTGTAAAGGAGGATATCCGCCGCCATTAAAACCGGATAATACAGTAAACCCATGTTTACATACTTTGGGTATTGCGCTTTTTTCTCTTTGTAGGTTGGCAAATCCTCAAGCCGACTTACCGGATAAATGGTTGAAAGAAGATAGGCAAGCTCAACGTGTTGAGGAACTTTTGATTGAATTTCAAGTTTGCATTTCTTTGGATCCAAACCAGCAGCCAAATAGTCCAAAATTACATCCCGAATAGAATTCTGCAATGCAGAAGGATCATAGGGAACGGTAATTGTATGTAAATCAACCACGGAAAAAATGCAGTCATGGGTATCCTGCAAAGCAAGCATCCCCTTCACCGCACCGAGGTAGTTACCGAGGTGCAATCTCCCTGTCGCTCTTATCCCCGAATAAACTCGTTTTTTCATAGCTAACTTCTTTATTGTACTTGATAATACAAAAAATTATTATCCTGGTCAACAACTCTAATAATATCTCTTCCTCCAAACTCTTTTACAAAATCACTATAATATTCAATTAAGAAATGTCTCTTGCCATTTTTACTATACACTATCGGCACACCATGATGTGGCCACACTCTCGCTGATTTAATTGTTGGGTAAATACTTATTCTCCCCTTCTTTGGACACAAACTGAAATGTAAAAAGCTAGAAAAGTATTTTTCTATAAATTTGCTTTCTTTTTGCAATAGTATGAAGGCAATATATTTATATGCGGTTTCAAAAAGCAGTCTGTCTTTCTTCTCTGAAACATAGTGTGCAAAAAGATTATGGATATACTTTTGAGAGTCTAACATTAATAAGGCATTGACATTAATACTTAACGCAATTGTAGGCAATATTTGGTCTAACAATGGCTTGTATGTCTTTACTGTTTTAACCTTATGCGCTAATTTGTTAAGTCTCGTCTTGTATTCAATTTTGGAAACAGCTAGAAAAGAAATAAGAGGCTCTATTACAATGCAGTTATTGAGCTTAAGAAGGTGCAATAACTCATGCAAGCCTTTCCGAAAAATTACTGCTTCTTTGGAATCAACATTAAATACTGGTAAAAGTGCTTGCGTTTCCTCAAAAATCGTCAGGCCAAATTGCTTCCCAGACAGTTTTGAAATCATTCTACAGATTTTGCCTAAACGGTGAAGAAACATTGCCTCTCCGAGATCCGGTGCATTATGGTAGTTTGTCTTAAATGGTACTGGGCATTTAAACGGAAACCCCACAAGAAAACCTCGTCTATATTTTCCTACTGAACGTTTCATTCCCTGCTTCAATTCGTCATCTATATAAACCCTATGTCCAATTGTAATTGCTCTACTTTTGAGAAATGACAACGCTGAATCATATGAATTATCTAAGGGATCAAGCTCTTCACAAAGAATTCGTAAAGATACACGAGAAACCTTCTTTTCCGGAAAACTAGGCGCATTAACTGTTGTAGTAAATGCATAACGGAATGGAATTGCACCTGAGATATTTGGCTTTGCTCTTTGTTTTGAATACTGTAATTTCATACTTATAGTTTATCTCCTTTTGCCAAAATTAATAAAACCAAATGGCGATGAAAAATCTACATTTTCTAAGATAATACTACCTACTTGTGTTTTTTCAACAATTCCTCGTAGTTCAGTAAACGGTATCACTTTGATACTAGATGTTCCTCCGCCTAAAACACCAATGCCGTGTTGGGGTAGCGTAGCTGACTTTCTCATTGGATCAATGTTTAAAACCTCGTCTCTCATAGAGCCAGTTACAGAACAGTAAATATAATTTTCCCCAAGAGCATTTTCTAAATATTGATAGACTAAACTGTCTCCATTCTCTCCGTTTATATGTTTTGCTTTATGCAAGGCGGCATAGTCTCTTGCCATAATTTCGGGAATAACATTTAGCAATCTTTGTCTCTCTGTCATGCTTCTCTGCATAACAGGGGCATACATCAGGTAATCGGATCCCTTAAGCCCTTGCCTTACCGATAGGAACTTTTCATGAAATTCCCTTGACTCTTCCACAATACTTTGCAAAGAAACTAAGGTAATTCTTCCTCGACCCACAGCGCTAGCTATATCCTGCGTCACTTTTTCATAGCGAAGTATCTCTTCTTCTGAGACATCAAAAATGCTAGCATTGGCTCGATAGAACTCTCCTTCTGTTAAAATTGTAAAACTTGCCCCAGGTGGATAAATTGCTTCAACCCCATCCATAATATCGACCAAATGGAGTAAAAAACCAAGCTCTGCTAAATCTGGCAATGTCCGTCCCCCACAAATACTGTGATTTGGATTTTTATGTGCAACTGCAATAATTGCGAAGTTAAGACATTCTCCAGTTTCCATTTGCCTTATGATACGCGTATGCACTTCGGGGAGATATCGTCTTCCTACCCCTCTACCAGATTGAACATACTCTAAAAGGAAACTAGATACATCGCTTTCTGGATGAGGCTGCAATCTATCTCTTTTCAACAGCGCATCGACTAATCTATCGGCGTTTGGATAAACTCTCCTCTGGACAATATAATCTTCAAGTTCTCGAAACGAGCCAAACTAACCCCTGACCCTCTGTAGGCCTAGGGGTTTCCTTTCTAAAATTCTGTAATTGTTCTTTACTCATATTTTCCTTTCTTAAACATCCTCCTAAGCTTACTTCTCGCCTTTCCAGTATTGTTCATACACGGCTCGAAGAGCGCTTTTTGGCGGATTGTGTTCTGTTCATAAATTTTTCAAATGTACACAAAAAAACCCTTGCAAATCCTCAAGTATAAAACTTAAGAACTTACAAGGGCGTTCGTTCTATCTTAGAGTTCTTAATTCTGAACTCTAAATTCTGAATTCTCGCTGTGCCACCTTGTTTTGATTTCCCATCAAAAATCCCCCAATCGGGGGAACAACTTACGATGAGAAACCCTCATTTGTAAGCGCTCCGTTGCCGACACGCTCTGCTGACTTTTTATCCTGTTTCGCCTCAGTGCATTATGTATTTTGCTAAGCTACCCGGTTCCAAAACTCCGGATCAACGCTTTTTGCTAATTTTCAGCAGTATATCATACTTTCTCAGTCTTGTCAAATTGACTCTCGAATTTGTTTAACGAGGATTTAATAAAAGGCCATTAATTAGCCAGCCTATACGCTCCCTTAAGGAAGAATCTCGTGCTAACTGTTGTTCGTCTGACTCTGCTGGTAAAAACTCCTGATACGATCTTATTAAAAAATACCTTTCTGCCTCTTCTATAGTCTGTGGGTATTCTTGGTATTGACGGTGATTACCCTTTTTTCTGCGAGAGCCTGACTCAATCTTTGCCAATGCGTCCATGATAATTTTCCAACATCTATCGCCGTCTGGCATTGTTTTTAGCTTATCTAAAATAAATTTTCTGCTACGATATATGTCGTCGCCAACAGCCAAAAAAAACCGGCTCGCAAGAGAAAGTTCTAAAAGGGAAACCCCTAAATTAGTCTTTGGATCTATCCCCACTATTCTGTCGAAAATCCGCCTCGGCCTGCTAGCCGCAAGCTCTTTTATACATCGTTCTGTCGTTCTTTCGCTAATATCATCTTCCGCCATGTGGATTCTAATCCCATTGCCCGCCTGTATTAATCTACCTTTGAAAGTTTCGATAATAAAATAAGGGTCTTCTAATGGTTTGGTTCTCTTGGGAAATTTGCTACTGTCGGAGAAAATAATTAAATCTATATCTGATTTTTCGTGTTCCTGCCCTCTTGTTCTTGAACCAAAAAACCCTAAGCCGCTTATATAAGGATACTGCCTGTTAAATTTCATAAACGCGGCTCGCAACCCGTTCATAAAAAACATCGACTCTGGATGAATAGAAAATCTTTTATGTTCTGTGTCTAAACGATGAGGGGTAACTACTTCCATCATAAAACCAACGCTTCTTTCTTGAACTGCTCTCCTCTGTCTTTATAGTTTTTGAACATATCAAAACTCGCGCAGGCAGGAGACAACAACACCACATCTCCCGCTTCTGTTAGTTCTTTTGCTTTTCTAACTATTGACCGCATATCTTTTAATCCCTCAATAATTTTTAATTTTTCATTTTTAATCGCGAAGCGACAAGCTTTGGTTATTTTTAATTTGATTTTTGGCCACTCCACTCCGATCCCTATAATCGTCTTTATATTTTTTGTTTCTGAGATGATGCGACCGAGCTCGGTAAAGTCCGAACCCTTACTTGATCCGCCAAGAATCAGAATTTCCGGATTTTTGAATGCTTGGATTGCCGCAATTGCAGTTTCCGGAGTCGTCGAAAAAGAGTCGTCATAGTATCTAACGCCCCCAACCTCCCTAACCAATTCTAATCTATGCGGAAGGCCCTTAAATGTCTTTAGAACCGAAACGATATTTCTCTTTGAAACTCCCGCAAGGGTCGCCGCCATCACCGCCGCGCGAACATTTTCTAAATTATGCGCTCCCGGAAGAAGAATATCCTTAATCCCAATTATTTCTATATCTTTTGTGCGCAAGGAGCCCACAAAATTTTCGCTGTTCGCATGGCGAGCAGTCTGCGAGTGCGGAACAAGAAAATTTTTGTGGGCGACTTCAGCGCCCCTCACAATAATCTTCTTTCCTCGCACAAAACATCCTTCCGCAATTCCCTCCCGGCTCACCCAAAAAACCTTTCCTTTTATTTCTGTGTCCGATTCTCGGCTTGCCGGATAATCTTTGTTGAGAATCGCAAAGTCTGACGCGGTTTGAAAACGAAGGAGATTTCTTTTTGCCTCAACATATTCATACACATCTTTGTGGTAATCCAAATGCTCACTGGT
>JACPTT010000081.1 GCA_016192645.1 Candidatus Levyibacteriota bacterium
AATAATAAAGAATTTGTCCGGCTGTATCTTTTGAAATTCGGTTAAGATGCCGCTTAATCATCTCCATAAATTTTTTTGCTTTTTCTTTTGTTTGGGGTTTTAAAAATATCTCATCTGTTCTTTCGAGTGCCTCAAACAAAGTGTAATTTTTTTTCTTTGCCAAGTTTAAAAGAGCTGCAATCTCAATGCTTTCAAAGTCAAATGCGGGCATAACAAGCACCCGGTCGAGAGATGAAGAATCCTCAAAGTTATAGAGAACTTTAAGGTAGGCAATCAAATCTTTGATTTCTTCCTGGTGAAAAAGCCTGCCAGGACCCAAAAACTGGTAGGGGATTTTATGCCTTTCAAAAGCGCGAATAAAGGGCTGGGAGTGATCGTTTGCTCGCAAAAGTATGGCTATATCAGCCAAGCGATACTGATTGCGGGTTAGCTCTTGAATCTTTTTAGCTACCATCTCGGCTTCGTCTTCCACCCTCTCGGCATGGATCAACTCTATCTTATATCCTCGTACCTTTCTCATCGATACCAGTTTCTTATTGATGCGTTCTTTTACTTCAAGCCGATCCGGATTATTGTTCTGGATAAGCTGGTATGAGGCATTGAGGATTTCCTCGGTTGATCTATAGTTTGCGGTAAGAGTTATAATTTTGGCTTTAGGAAAATGTTTTTTAAATTGAATGATATTTGCTATAGCGGCACCGCGCCATCTATAGATTGCCTGATCATCATCACCAACAACCGTAATGTTTTTTCGTTCTCCCGAAAGTAAGATTGCCAGGGTATTTTGGGCAAAATTCGTATCTTGAAACTCGTCAACCAAGATATGCTTGAATTGATTTTGATAATTAGTCAGAATATTTTTTCGAGTTCTAAAAAGTTTCAATGCATTACCGATAAGATCGGAAAAATCCATAACTCCTTCCTTGATTTTTAATTCTTCATAGGTCCTGAATGCATTTGCTAATTCCAGGGTTTTTTTAACTTCATTCTCATCCCCTTTTGATTTTTGATTTTGCGCCCATCGCAGATATTCACTTGGCGAGATATCCTCATCTTTTAAACGGGAAAAATGCTGCAAAAGTCCTTCAAGAAACTTATTTGGGTTACCAAGCGGTCGAAAATACTCAAGATTGAATTTAAAAAGATTTTCTCTTAAAAAAAGAATAGTCTCAGCCTCAGTCAACAGTTGATATGAGGGATTGAGCCCAATATGGATTGCTTCGTTTCTAATAATCCGGTCACAGAAAGCATGAAAAGTAGAAATCCACATTTGGGTGTAGCCGTATGGCATTGCAACGTCAACTCGCTCTTCCATTTCTTGGGCGGATTTTTCGGTAAAAGTGAGGGCTAAGATTTCTGAAGGGCGTACTTTTTTTTTAAGAATTAGATGCTTGATGCGCTCGGTTATGACTGTTGTTTTTCCGGTTCCGGCTCCGGCAATTATTAAAAGCGGCCCTTCTGCGTGTCGAATCGCTTCCAGCTGTTCTTTATTGAGGATTTTTTCATCCGCCACAAGGAGTATTGTACCACGTCAAACGTGGTTGCACCACAGATTTTTATTGGTTGAGTTGTTTTTTGAGGAGTTCAAGGGTGCTCTTTTTTGCCTCTTCTAAGCTTTGGTTTGAGGCCTTTGCCGCTTCTTCGAATGTTTTATCGGTAATATTTTTGGGATTGCCCATATCATCATTGGGCATGCCGCATCCGCAGTTATAACACATATTCTTCTTTTTTATTCAACAACTACTTGCCCGGTTCGGCTCGGATTGAGATGGTCGTGGTATTTATAGGTACCGGGTTTATCAAAAACAAGAGAAAGGCTTTGTCCATTGGAAAATTGACCAAGGTTCAGTGGTGGATACGCGAGGTGAGTTGGGTGACCGGCCGAGTCAACAGTTGCAATCTGACCACTTTTGTTTGTCCAAACAACTTTTGTGCCAGCATTAACCGTTACTGTTACTGGTTCAAAACCAGATTGTGTGAGCGTTACCGTTACTTGCTGAGCCGAAGTTGTTGCCTCATTTGTTGGCCCCGATTGAATCGGGGTTGGAGTTTGATAGCCCCCTTTGCCGGCAATTAAAACAACTGTGCCGACTACAACGATTATAACAACAATCCCGATTAAAATTTTGTTATTCACGGTTTTACTTTAGAAATTTACTTGCCTAATTTAGTTTCTGCACTGGGGTATACACCTACTGTTTGGGTGAAGCTTCCATCCGGTCTACGTAGCCGTGCCGTATAGACTGCAACTCTGGCATTACCAAGACGAACCTCATATACTCGTATATCGTCTAAATTCTCAGCAATTTTTTTCGATAGTCCTAAAGGATGCTCGCCAGTGTTGGAGGAAACTAAAACTCCTCCACCCACTTGAAGTCCTGTAGTAGGATCTGGCAGCTCAACGTTTACACCAACACCTGTTTCTGGCAGACCTAATAAACCTGCCGCTGCAATTGCTACAGCCGCTATTCGCCGTACATTTTTTTGCCCAATTCTTTCTGCTAATGTCTTTCCCCGTGCTTCAACGCCAGAACCACTATCTATCATATACTATGATATAGTAACATCTTTAAAAGTTTATGTCAATAGTTTTTTTATCTAAACTTAAAGAAAATGAGATTTCCTATAAGCAGAGAAGTTATTAAAGGATCTGCTTCGAAATTCGAAATTGGAGAAGAGATCAAGACGGAGAAGAATGCAATAAATACGCCAAATAAAATTTGCTGGTAATGCCTATTGGGTGTGGTCATTGGCTCGGGCAGCATGACGAGAGAGAAGAAGAGAAGGGTAGGATCAAAAAAATTTGAAATTTGAAATTTGAAATTTGAAATTAAATTAAGTAAAAAATACACTATTAGGAAAGACAATATAATGCGGTGGCGGCGCATGCGAACGATTGAGATTAGGCCGGGAGAGAGAAGAATTAAAAAATAAATTATGAATTCTAAATTCTGAACTCTAAATTGTTGAAAAGATGTTCCCCACCAGGAGATTGCATCGGGAAACATTAATGAGCCAGCAAAGAGCCCAAATCCGGCAGGATTAAAAATGTGTCGGCCCGAAACCCGCAAAAAGTTTTTGGAAGCAATGGCAAGTACGGCAATTACAAAAAACTGATGCCATGGGAGGTTAGGATTTACAACGAGGGTAATTATCGAAGCAGAAACAAGAGCTGCGCTTGGGAAGGAAAGAGGAATACCTTTTATCTTTAAAAAGACAAAATCGGAGAGTGCAGCAGAGAGATGAAGCAATAGGTATAGGAAGACGATTTTTAGCAAAGGATTATTGACAAAGGCAGTAAGAAAGATCGAAAAAAGTAAAATTCCAAGTTGCGTTTTTGGGCTTCTTACAAGTTGCCGCATATAGCTAATATGATATTATAAGATTAACATTATGACTTCAAGTCCTCAAGAATTTTATCTGCCTTTTATTAAAAAAGAGCAGGTTTCAAAAGATGCCTTTGCCTTTTATTTTAAAAGAGAAGTCAATTTTGATTTTTTGCCCGGCCAGTATATCCGCATGCATCTGCCCGGAACAAATATTGACGGGCGAGGCGATAAGCGCCCATTTACGATTGCCTCATCTCCGCTTGAGAAAGAACATATCATGATTGTAACAAGAATTATTCAAAGCGCCTTTAAAAAACGACTATCAGAACTAAGTGAAGGAGAAAAAGTAAAGTTTTATGGACCGCTGGGCGGATTTGTCCTGCATGAGGAAGAAAAAAACGAACAGGTTTTTTTGGCTGGAGGAATTGGGATCACTC
>JACPTT010000097.1 GCA_016192645.1 Candidatus Levyibacteriota bacterium
AAAAACTTTTGCAAAAGTATAAAATAATTCATCAAACCGGAGATGCGCAAAAATACCGCGATTTTGAAAGGCTGCAAAAATTAAAAGATTCACTCGACAAAACGTTAAAAGCGCGCTACCATTTGACAAAATTTATCAACCCAGAAGAGGTAGGCTCAACTCTTTCACAGGCAACGCTAGTTGTTTCACGCAGCGGCATTAATACCGTAACCGAACTTTTGTTTTTTGGTAAGCCTTCGCTTTTGATTCCTCTTTCTTTTTCCCAAGATAACGAACAGCTAAAAAATGCCAGCTTTTTAAAAGAAGCAGGTCTTGCCGAAGTTGCTCCGCAGGATAGTCTTAGCTCAGTTGCTTTATATGAACTTATTATTGCGATGATAAAAAACAAAAATAAATATAGAACATCGCAAGAATATAAAGATATGGTAAGAGAGGATGCCGGGAGTAGAATTGTAGATATTTTGCAAGCAATTTAGTTATGGCTAGAAAAAACCGGAAAACAAAAAAAGGCTTGATTATAATTTTTCTCTTATTTTTATTTTTTTTGGTGCTTGGGTTTTTTTACAACTTCTTGGGGCGGTCAACTTTTGTTAGTCCGTTACCTAGCAACGACGCAAGTTTTTTCGAAGCAGAAAACATTGAAGCGCTTTTGAAAAAAAATAATATTAGCTTTTCGGAGATTAAAAGTTCGACAGATTCTTCGATTCTGGTAAGGCTTGCAACTGGGGGAGACGTGTTATTTTCCTCAACGAAATCGCTTAGCGAGCAAGTCTCCTCTTTACAACCTATCCTTTTCCGTCTTACAATAGAGGGAAAGAGGTTTAAAAATTTAGATTTGCGGTTTGATAAACCAGTTATAAGGTATGAGTGATGGGAAAATTATTACCGCCGTTGATATAGGAACATCAAAGATAGCTACGGTTATTGCAAAAATTGATGATTCGCTAAATGTTCTTGGGGTATCGGAGATAAAAGCCGCAGGTATTCGGAAAGGCCAAATTGTGGATATTGAAGAGGCGGTTTCTGCGATTAATAGTTCTTTGGAAGGAGCTGAACGAATGGCAGGTTATTCGGTCTCTCGCGTTATTACTTCAATTGGCGGAGCGCATATCGAAAGCCAAAACTCAAAAGGAGTAGTGGCGGTGGCAACTCCCGAAGGTGAAATCACAAAAAATGATATTGAGAGGGTTATTGATGCGGCAAAGGCGGTTTCTCTACCCAGCTCTCGGGAAATTATTCACGTCTTGCCTCGGACGTATGCTGTAGATGGGCAGGAGGGAATAAAAGATCCGGTAGGAATGACCGGTGTTCGGCTTGAGGTAGATACCCATATTATTACTGCCAGCTCAACTTCGCTTCGCAATCTCGAAAAAGCATTATCTGAGGTAGGAGTTAATGTTGACGGGGTTGTTTTTAGCGGTTATGGCAGCAGCCTTTCTGTCCTCTCAGATACCGAAAAAGAACTAGGGGTTGTTTTGGTTGATGTCGGAGCGGGAACAACAGACATTTCTATCTATGTTGAGGGTGCGGTTTCCTACTCTTCTGTTTTGCCGGTAGGAGCGCGGCACATCACCAATGATTTGGCAATTGGATTGAGAGTTTCTTTGGAATCGGCTGAAAAGATCAAGCTTTTTCTTGGCGCTGGTTCAGGGGAGTCAGAGGCGGCTGAAAAAACCGCTTCCCGCCAAGACGAAATTGATCTAAGTGAGCTTAACTTGCCCGAGGAAGTTCGCAAGGTTTCTAAAAAGACCTTAATCGATGGGATTATAAGGCCGCGGCTTAATGAAATTTTTACTTTTGTGGGGTTGGAGATTAAAAAAAGCGGTTATGGAGGACAAACGCCGGCAGGTCTGGTTATAACCGGCGGAGGCGCAAAAACAATTGGCACTCAAGAATCGGCAAAAAGGATGCTGGCGATGCCGGTTCGAATCGCGGTTCCAACAGGAGTGAAAGGGATTATTGACGAGATTGAAGAACCTTCCTTTGCCACCGCTGTTGGACTTTTGCGGTACGGTTCAAAATATGAGCTGCCTAAATCCCTGCCATTCGGAATCTCTTTTCCCCAGCTGCCTTGGGTTTCTACGACCCGTATTTTTAAAAAGGTTATAGATTTTGCAAAGTCTTTTATTCCGTAAGCCCCGCTATCTTGCAAAACGAATTTTTATTTCGCGTTGCGAATACCTCGCAGTCTTGTTGCGAAGATGAAGCAGCGAAACAAACTTGCCAGAAGGGATAACTTGCGCACTTGACGCAAGATAGTTTATTTGTTAGTATCAGGGCGAGAGTATGCTTATTAAACCCCAAACAACAAGTTTTGCCAAAATACGGGTGATGGGAATCGGCGGAGGAGGGGTAAACTCGCTTAATTCCATGATCGTTCACAATCAAATTCAGGGAGTTGATTTCGTCGCTGTTAATACCGATGCCCAGTCGCTTCTAATGAGTCAATCCACAACAAAACTTCAGATAGGC
>JACPTT010000082.1 GCA_016192645.1 Candidatus Levyibacteriota bacterium
AACTTCTGGCGGTGTTGAGAGCGCCCGAAGTGGCGCCTGTTTAATGGTTGGTGGTTCTAAAGAAGATTTTAAAAGAGCTGAAGAAGTTTTGAAGGCACTAGCTGCGCCCCAAGCTTATGGTCTACTTGGCCCAGTTGGGGCCGGACATTTTGCCAAGATGGCTCATAACGGCATTGAGTATGGGATGATGGAGGCAATTGGGGAGGGAGCGGCAATTCTTAGGAGTTCAGAATTCAACTATGATCTTAGAGAAGTTTTTAGAGTATACAGTATTAGATCAATTATTGAATCTCGATTAGTTAGTTGGACATTAGCTGAACTTAAGAACGACCCAAATCTTACAAAAATATCTTCAACTATTGGATCGGGAGGGACAGGAAAAAAAGTTAAAGGAGAAGCGCATTGGACCTTGGAAATTGCAAAAAAAATGGGAGTAAAAGCGCCGGTAATAGAGGCTTCTGTCAAAGTTCGAGATGCATCTTCTAAAGATCCCCAAGATTCTCCGTCGGGTTTTAGAAATAAAGTGGTTGCGGCTATGCGCTGGCAATTCGGCCAACACCCCGTGAAAAAAGAAGGATAATAAAGTTTAGGCTCCCATGCGGCGTTGTCGGGTCGAGAAGTAGTAAATTGCGGCAACAATATCAACAGTTGTAATTTCGGGGAAGAGTTTATTATCGATAAAATATAATTCTGTTTGCGCTCCGTTGAGCCAGCCAATATCGGATGTGCGCCTTTCGGAGGTTCTAACAAGAAGATCTGCCGGCGGAACAAGGCCTTTTCCATCTCTAAGTTTGTTAATCAATTCATCGGTAAGCTGTACATCTGGGGAGATTTTTCTTACGGCTTCCAGCATTCGCCGTTCTTGGTCTCTTCCGCCAAAATCGATGGCAAGGCAAAGTGTTTGTCCGGTATTGTTTGCCGTTCGTACTTCGGTATCTTCAATCGTTGCGCGAAGGCCTTTGGTAATTCTGTCTTTCCTGCCGAGATGAACCACACGTACATTATTTTTCATTAATTCATCAAAATGTGTTTTGATACCTCTTTCTAAAAGCAGCATTAATCCGTTGACCTCTTCCGACGTCCGCTTCCAGTTGTCTGCAGAAAATGCCCACAGCGTTACAGTAGAAATTGGTAATTCCCTTAAGTCGCGCAAAATATTAGCGACAACTTTCATTCCCTGTTCATGTCCAAACAGAGCATTTTGCAAAGATGCTGTTGCAAAGCGCCGATTTCCATCCGGAATAATCAGGACGTGGTTGGGAAATCCATCTTGCGGAACCTCTTTTAACTGCGGAAATCGTTCCCAGATATTGGGAGAAGGTTTAAGTAACTCAGTCATAATTGTTTACTCTTTAGAAAAATCATGGATATAAACTTCGGTGTCTTGCAGTTTACCTGCAAGCTCTGTAAGCATGGTTGTCCTGGGGTTGTTAACAGGAGTTCCTAGTTGTCTGTGCGGATTTACTACCTCCAATACGATGGTTCTTCCTTGACCTTTTTTAGTATAACTGATCCATCGATTTGGTTTTTTTGCAGCATAGATTACAATCTGTAATGCTTCCTCTGGGGAAGGATTTTTGATTGCGATAATTCTTTCTCCCTCAGTTTCTTGCGAACCGCGGGCATCCGTGCGTTCCAGCTTTTCTAAACGGATTATATCGGCATTACTCATATGGTAGTGAAGGTTTGCTAAGCCTACCTGATTTCCTGTAAGCCTTAAAAAATATGGAATATCTACAGCAGTTTCTCTAGGCATGTTGGTTTCGTCTTTAAATTGGAAACACCGAATCATAATAAGAGGATTTTTTACAGCTGAATGAAGTAAGCGATTTACCTCCTCTTCTGTGCGTTCGCCCCAAAGGTTGAATTTGCTTAATTCTTGTTTTCTCATGAAAAAGTAGAAAGAATTTTACAGTATGGCTTCTATATTGTCAAAGGAGATTATTGATGCTACACTTGCCTTTAATATGGCGGATTTTTCGGATTTTCAAAAAGTAGATATTCGGGTAGGTAAGATTCTTTCGGTCGAAGATTTTCCGGAGGCGCGAAAACCACTTTATAAAATTACCGTTGATTTTGGTTCGGAGATCGGAATTAAACAATCTGCGGTTGGAGCAACGCAGCTTTATACAAAGGAGGAGCTGCAAGGAAGACCTATTCTTGGTCTTGTAAACATGCCGCCCAAGCAAATCGGGCCATTTACTTCGGAGTTTCTAACTCTTGGCGTCTCGGACGAGGAGGGAAGATGTATTCTTATTGCCCCGGATAAAAAAGCACCTCTTGGCGCACGGATGTTTTAAGATATCTTAAGCCTTCTAGTGATTGTAAAAAACATTTGTTGTTTCTATGACAAAAAATTGCTATAGCAATAAAATGTTGCAAAAGATTTTAGTTTGTTATACGCTATAATTTATATTATTGAGTGGTTTGAAAAGCAAGAACTTAAATGGAAATAAATAAGAGATTAACTACAAAAGAACTTCTTAAGATTATCGGAATTGGAGCGCTTATTGTTGTTTCTCTTGCCATGCCTGGACTTCCAAAAGTATATTTCCTTTTAAAAGGAAAAAACAAAAAGCCTTTGTATTTTGACAAAAAGAATTTGTCATCACAAATAAGGCGCCTAAAAAATAAAGAATTAATAAGCATCAGCGAAGAGAGGGGAGATACAATAATTCGCCTTACCGAAAAGGGCAAAGAAAAAGTTCTTCGATATAATTTTGAAGAATTAGAGCTTGAGCGGCCAGAGAAGTGGGATAGAAGATGGAGAATGGTTATTTTTGATATTCCCGAAAAATATAAAGTAGCAAGAGAGATATTTCGAGAGAAAATAAAGATGCTTGGATTTTATAGACTTCAAGACAGTGTTTTTATTTATCCATTTCCTTGCGAAAAAGAAATTGAATTTATGAGAGAATATCTGGGGATTGGTAACTATGTCTTGTTTTTAACATTTAGAGAATTAGAAAGAAGTGAGCTTTCACTTACCAGATTCAATTTTTAATTCTAGGGATTATAGTTCTTTTATTACAGAATTTTGCTATAGCATAAAAATGTAACGAAATATGGTTTAGATAAAGATTTTTTCTTTTGTCCTTTTTCCTTTTATTTGTTATTAGTGAAACGCAATGCTATACTAAATATGGAAAGCACAATTGTAACCGACAATATATGCGTTATTCAAAGCTTTTTGGAAAAACGATAAAAGAAGCCCCAAAAGATGAGGTTGCCGCAAACGCGAAGCTTCTATTGCGAGGGGGATTTATTGATAAATTAATGGCGGGGTCTTATACGCTTCTGCATCTAGGTAGAAGAGTTGAGCAGAAAATAGAGCAGATAATCAGAGAAGAAATGAATGCTACGGGAGCGCAAGAAGTTCTTATGCCCCTACTTCATCCCAAGGAAATCTGGAATGAAACAGGCAGGTGGGATTCGGCTCGCGAAGTTATGTATCAATTCAAAAAAAACGATAAAGAATATGCTCTTTCATT
>JACPTT010000094.1 GCA_016192645.1 Candidatus Levyibacteriota bacterium
GCTTCGTATTTAGGAGTGCCAAAAACTGTTATTGATAAAAAACCAACGGCCGGATTATGGGCAGAACAAACCGATGAGGGAGAATTTGGGTTTTCCTACAAAGAGGCAGATCCTGTTTTGTATTTGTATTTTGATAAAAAACTATCTCTTGAAGAAATAAAAAAGAAAGGATTTAAAAACGCAGATAAAATAATTAATTTTGCCCTAAAAAGCCAATACAAACACCACACCCCCCACTCGCTCTAACTCCATACTCCAAATGTGTTTTGAGTAAGTTCCTCTGCTACCGCTAAAAAATGCATTGCTTCCATAACCGATTGTTCGCCTACTGGTCTAAGCGATCCTACTCTCCAAGTTGCTTTTCTAACTCCGAAGGAAAACTCATCGATTTCGCTCCATATACGTTCTGGGGTCAAGGGAAAATTCCAATATGTTTCAGATTCAGCAAAATAATTACCTACCTTTATTACATATTCGCTTTCGAGACGTGCTAAACTAACTTCCCTTAATTGTCCAAGTGCCACTAATGTTGCCCAAACGCTAGCAAATGCAGAAAGGGATGGCGTCTTATCTGAACGAACAATTTTAGAATGGCCTTCCCCCAAGAGTCCCAGTTTTTTTAGTACATCTGTTACGTCCTCGAGTGTAGATGCAAAAAAAAAGCGTTGAAAATCGATGCCAACACCATGTCGATCAACGCGAAAACATGTGCGAAATCCCTCCCGAGCCTCATCCCAAAAATTCTGTGTTTTTCTTACTGCCTCTATCCCGCCCACCGGAACATTTTGAACAAGCACTCCACGACCTTCGCTCGCGAGTCTTGAGGATACAACATCGGCAAGCGTTGTAATAGTCTGACCGACATGAATGAAATGATCTTTATATCTTCCCGCTCCAAACCTTTCGTTACTGCTTCCTAATTCTTGAGGTGCTGGCATAAACAATAATAAAAGGCTGATTGTATAATGGGGCTTCGACGGTGTCAAGAAAAAGAAATTTTGAGACTACACCCTTGGGGTGTAAAGCTAATTACAAAAGAGGAATCCGATGGTCTATGTCTTGCGCGCGAATGATATGTGGTGTGGCTTCTCCAGGAAGGCGTGCCACAAGAGGTGTATGATGTTGATCATAAGGAATATCACCTGCATTTCTCATAACTATTAATGTGTATGAAAAAGTCCCATTTTCAGTATCAACAAAATGCGGTACTCCTGGTGGAACAATAATACCTTCATCCGACATAAGAATCCTCTTTCTTCCTAAAATGAGGTCACCATCTAATTCTAAAACATTAACGTACGATACTCCCTCTCTCCAAAGACGGACATATAATTCTGGCATATTTGGTTGTGTATGAACATGTAATGATGTTCTCCCTCCCTGATCCTGCATTGCTAATAATACTCTGTGGTGGCCTGATTCGGTTGATACCCTCCAATCTCCAATATAAGTCGCCGCTGATCCATTTCCATGATTATGAGGCGGAAGAATAAGTTTACCGTCGGGCGGAAGAAGTCCTCGCGTACCTACTGCTCTATATGCAATCTCTTCGTGATTAGGTATTTTAGCAATTAATCTCCTAAAGGTATCCTCAGGAGTTCTTCCAAACGATACTCCAACGCTATCGGGGGAAATATGGGTTCCTAACTCTCTCACAGCCATGGAGGTTTTATTTTAACACTCTTACTAAATCTTATGCAACCCGTCCCGTAAATGTGGATTTGGCAAGCATTTGTTCTTGGATATTTTTGGGAACTTCTTCGTAATGGGAGGGTTCCATGTAATAGGATGCGCGGCCTTGCGACATACTACGCAGCGTTGTGGCATAACCCGATAATTCCGACAATGGAACCGTTGCCAAAATAACCGTTGCCTTTCCTCTTTCTTCTGTTCCTAAAATTTGAGCTCTTTTTGCCGACAGGTCTCCAATAACATCTCCCATAAATTCAGAGGGAGTAGTTACCTCGGTCTTCATAATCGGTTCGAGAAGAGTAAGATCGGCTTTTCTCACCGCTGCCTGAAGAGCTTGGCTTGCGGCGATCTTAAAGGCGATGTCGGAGGAATCAACATCGTGGTAACTTCCATCATAAACCGTTACCTCCATATCAACCATCGGATAGCCCAAAAGTATGCCATTTTCCATGGTTTCCTTAACTCCTTTTTCAACCGAGGCCACAAACTCAGCCGGAATTGCCCCTCCTCTTATGGCATCAACAAACTCAAATCCCTCTCCTCTGGGTTTAGGCGAAACTCGCAAAAAGCAATGCCCGTACTGTCCACGACCGCCGCTTTGGCGGATATATTTTCCCTCGCCTTCTGCCAACTTTTTGATAGTTTCTTTGTAGGCAACTTGGGGCGCTCCTACATTTGCCAAAACCCCAAACTCCCGCTTCATCCTGTCAACCATAATTTCAAGCTGCAATTCTCCCATTCCGGAGATAATCGTTTGCCCGGTCTCGTGATTTATCTTAATGCTAAAGGTTGGATCCTCATCGGAAAGCCGTTTGAGGGAAAACCCAAGCTTTTCCTGATCTGCTTTGGTTTTTGGCTCAATTGCTAAAGATATAACCGGCTCCGGAAAGGAGATTCGCTCAAGAACTATTGGATGATCTTTGTCGCAGAGCGTATCTCCGGTTGTTGTTTCTTTTAATCCCACTAATGCCACTATTTCACCGGCGAGGGCTTGCTTTACCTCTTCTCTGTGATTTGCGTGCATCAGAAGAATCCTTCCAACTCGCTCGGTAGTATTTTTTGTGCTGTTGTAAATATATGAACCGGAAGTTATGGTTCCTGAATAAACTCGGCAGTAAGTAAGTCTACCAACATGAGGATCGATTTGAATCTTAAAGGCCAAAGCTGAGATCGGCGCGCTTTCCTCTGCTTTACGAGTTTCTCCGGCATTTGTTTTTGGATTAATGCCCAAGATATCGGGAACATTCAAAGGGGAAGGAAGATAATTAACAACCGCATCCAAAAGCGGCTGTACGCCTTTATTGCGAAGAGATGAGCCGGCATATATAGGAACCAGTTTATAAGAGATAACAGCCCGTCTTAATGCTTCTTGCAACTCGCCAGTACTTAGCTCCTGATTGTGCAAATATTTCTCCAAAAGTTTATCGTCTGTTTCGGCAATTTTTTCAATAAGTTTATGGCGATACTCCTCAACCTGACTTTTCATTTCCTCTGGGATTTCATCGCTCACCTCATACTTTGCACCCAAGCCCTGCCGGCCGGCAGGCAGGTCATCCGAACCCCAAATGTATGCTTTTTTACTAAGAAGGTCAACAATTCCCCTAAAACTTGACTCAACCCCAATAGGCAAAACCATAATGGCGGGATTTGCGCCAAGTTTGTCTTCAATGCTTTTTATCGTTGCAAAAAAATCGGCGCCGAGTTTGTCCATTTTATTCACAAAACAAATTCTTGGAACTTTGTATTTATCGGCTTGCCTCCAAACCGTTTCCGACTGTGATTGAACGCCTTCTTCTGCGTCTAAAACCGTAATGCCGCCATCCAAAACACGCAGAGATCTTTCAACCTCGGCGGTAAAATCAACATGGCCGGGAGTATCAATAATATTCACTTTATGTCGAATTCCCTTCTGTAAACCGTCTGTAGGAATCCAGAATGCCGTGGTTGCTGCGGAAACTATAGTAATTCCACGCTCTTTCTCCTGTGCCATCCAGTCCATGACCGTTGTTCCTTCATCGATATCGCCGATTTTATGGGTTTTGCCGGTATAAAACAAAATACGCTCGGTAGTGGTTGTTTTACCAGCATCAATATGAGCAATAATGCCGATATTTATAATCTTATCTAATTCGTATGAAGTCGTATCTTTCATAATTCTCTCTTAAAAACTTAAAAAAACTCCCCTTTCGGGTAAAAGAAATTATAGCACACTTTCTATCCTGATTCTACAAAGAATTAGTATTATCTATTTTTTGAAAGTGTGGTAAAATAGCGGCCGTGAATATTTTTATTGTATTTATTGTGATTGCAGTTTTGGGGTTTTTTGGCGTTTTGGTTGTCAATAATGCTCCCTCCCTTCAACAACCAAAGAA
>JACPTT010000076.1 GCA_016192645.1 Candidatus Levyibacteriota bacterium
ACTTCAACCTTGGGCGCGAAAAACGGGATTTTAATAAAAGACATGAAGGGATTGGAGATTGCAAGAAAGCTGGATTATGTGGTTTTTGATAAAACCGGAACGCTGACAAAAGGGGAGTTTGGAGTTGCGGACATTATTACTTCCGACGGCGCTAGTCGCCTGCCACACGTTGCAAATGACGCTCAGCAAGCTCAAAGAAAAAGTTCATATCAAACCCCTTCGCTAAGTGAACGCCGACACCAAAGCTCAAAGGACAAACAAAGTCAAAATACGTCGGCGTTCAGTTCATTTGCAAGTGGGCAGGCTCCCAGCGCCATTAAGATTCTCCAGTTTGCTGCGGCGGTTGAAACTCATTCGCAGCACTCAATAGCCAGGGGGATTGTTGAGGAGGCAAAAAAAAGGTCCGCCAGCTGGCGGATAAAAATTCCCGAAGTTAGAAATTTCAAATCATATCCCGGTAAAGGAGCAGAAGGAGTGGTGGAGGGGAAAAGAGTGGTTGTTGGCAATGAAAAATTAATTCAAAATTTAAAAATTAAAATGCAAAATTATCTTTCGACTCTGAGCTCAAGACCGAAGGGCAAGGCAAAAGTTAAAAGTTTTGGAACGGAGGTTTATGTGGTTATTGATGGGAAAATGGCCGGGATGATTGTTCTTTCAGACATCATTAGAGATGAATCAAAAGAAGTAATACAAAGGCTTCATCAAATGAAAATAAAAACGGCAATGCTAACGGGGGACAAGAAAGATGTTGGCGAATCAGTTGGCAAGGAATTGTCAATAGATACTGTTTTCTCGGAAGTTTTGCCGGAGGATAAGGTAAATAAAATAAAAGAGCTTCAGAAACAAGGACATATTGTGGCCATGGTTGGCGATGGGGTAAATGATGCGCCTTCGCTCACTCAAGCGCATCTTGGCATTGCCATTGGCGCCGGAACCGATGTGGCGGTTGAGTCGGCGCAAATAGTTTTGGTTAAAAACGATCCGAGGGATGTGGTAAAAGCCATTTCTCTTTCTCGAAAAACCAATGTCAAAATGGTTCAAAACCTTCTTTGGGCAACAGGCTATAATGTTTTGGCAATTCCAACGGCGGCCGGTTTGTTCTACAAGTCATTCGGAGTTCTTCTTCGGCCCGAGTGGGCGGCGGTTCTAATGAGTTTGTCTTCAATTATAGTTGTCTTCAATGCGCTACTTCTAAGACGTGAAAAATTGTAAATCAAAGTCGATATTATTTGGGTTATTGGGGTCTTTAGGTTTGTTGCTTTTTTATTTTAGTATTCTTACTTTTATTTCCGGCTGGGAATTTGCTTTGGTTCAATTCTTAGGTTTTTGGTATTTTATTTTGGCTCTCGCAGGCGGTTTTGGGATGCAGGTTGGGCTTTATAGTTATTTAAAGATGCTGAAACCCTTCGGCCTCGCTCAGGGCGGGCAAGTTCAGCATGACAAAAATGGAAGGGTTGTGGCAGTTTCCGGGACTACTTCAACCCTTGCCATGATTTCCTGCTGTTCTCACTACTTAGTCAATCTTCTCCCAATAATCGGCATAACCGGTTTTATTACTCTTGTAAGCCAATATCAGATACAGTTGTTTTGGGTTGGGATTTTGGCAAATCTTTTGGGTATTACCTATATGCTGAGAAAGATCATTCAGGTTCGCAAAATATGAGAAAGGAGATTTTGTTATTGTTTTTAGTTATTGCCGCTGGACTGCTTTTGTTAGGGGTAAAGAATAGAGTAGAACCCAAGCCGATTGAAGTTCAACCGGTGAACAAAACCTATCAAACCCAGGAAAATTCACAAGGAGAGGTTGGAGTAGCGGCAACGCCAGTTATCTTGTCAAGCAAAGAAAACACTAGATTCAGTCTAGTTTTAACCACCCATTCCGTAGATCTTGATTATGATATAAAAGAGCTTTCAATCTTAACCGATGATCAGAAAAATGAATACAAGGCTCTTTCGTGGGATGGAGGAGAGGGAGGGCATCATCTAAAAGGAACTCTTGTTTTTCCTAAGATTGTGAAGGAGGCTAAATCGGTTCAGCTTACTATTAATGGCATTGATAATATAGAGAGAGTGTTTAAGTGGGAGATGTGAGTTTGCCCGCCTTCGTTCAGGTTCGTCTCGTGGGCTACGTCCACGCAGCCGAAACTTCACTGCGGCGGGCTTAAGAAACAGTAAACTCACTTGCGTTCGTTGAACTGTTTCTAAAGGAGGTGATAATAATGAAGGAAGGGGCATTTGCCAATGCCTTAGCCATTGTAAGCGATGCGGTATCTTTGGTTTGCGCTCTTTTGGTCTGGACGGCTCGGGATTTTGTCTTGGGCCTAGCTTCGGGCTGGGTTCATGGCATGGATTTAGCCGCCTTGCCGGTTGCAACACCAACTCTTAGTGGCGTTTTGGTTGGACTGGTAACGCTTACATTTGCTGCTTGGGCTGTTGGTTACTCTTTTG
>JACPTT010000077.1 GCA_016192645.1 Candidatus Levyibacteriota bacterium
CTTTCAGGTTCGACTAACGCTCACTGCAGCCAAATTCACTCAGTAGAAGTTAGGGGAGTTTGATGCGGGTGAAGTTTTCGGCGTATTTGTAATTCTTCTTCCTAAGATATGCCGCTCTTTTCCGAACTCGATCCCGAACCACATTGAAATCATCATACTGGCTTTTGTGGCAGGCTAAAGCTTGTAATTTTTTGGCAAAAGTTTTTGTGATGTCAACAATAAAATCTGCTTTTGCGAGGTTGACTAATAAAAGCTCCTCGACTTTGTGCGGTTTTAATCCTTGCTTCTCATGCTGCAAAAAACTGAGGCGGTCTCGAGCAAGAGGAAAACAAGCGTCTAACGTTGCCAGTCCTGCGGCTCGGTGATCTGAATGATTCACAAAGCCATAGCCATAAAACGAAAGGTACGGAACATAATAAAAGGTGGGGTCCATGGTTATAACAATGTTTGGGCGAAGTTTTCGAATAAATCTCACAATTTCTTCTTTGAGGGAGAGATCCGCTACAAGCTCTGTATCGGTATGGTTAAGAAAAAAAACTTTGCGAACTCCAAGAATCTTTGCCGCTTCTTCCTGTTCTCTTTGTCTGATTTTGGAAAGTTTTTCCGAGGTCATTTTTGGATCGTTTGAACCGCGGCAGCCGCGGGTAAGAATAAGATAATAAGCCGTTGCTCCCTCCAAAACCCACTTGGCAATTGTGCCCGATGAGGAAAAATCCATGTCGTCCGGGTGAGCACCAACAGCAAGGACAATTTTATTTTTCATAATACTTTATGCTATACTTTTGGCTACTGGAGCTGTAGCTCAATGGTAGAGCGGTTGTCTTATACACAACTGGTTGGAGGTTCGAGTCCTCCCGGCTCCACTCATTAGAGTCTCGCCCTCTGGGCTACTTCTGTTTCAACAACCGCCAGATCCCGGCCGTATTTGAGACGAGAGAGCTCTTTGATAAGTTCGGCAACTCGTGGATTTGCCAACTGTTTTTCCTCGGTTAAATCTCTTGTTAAATCCATCGAGAACGGCGGTACCGGCTCCCCACTTACGATAGTTTTGACATAGGCATTATAACGATCGACATTAATAAGATCTGCCTCATTAAAAACCGGCTGGAATTCATGCTGAAGGTAATTTGCATCGGTTACTCCCACCCGAAATGTAACCACTGTTCCAACATTGCCAAAGATTGCATTTTTTACCTCCTCTTCCATTTGCCCGATAAACTGATTGGCAACAATTAAATCAAGCCGATATTTACGCGCTTCGGATAAAATCTGGGCAAAATCAGGCGTTGCGAAGTTTTGAAACTCATCAACATATAAAAAGAAATCGCGCCTGTTTTCTTCGGGAACATCCTGCCGAGACATGGCCGCAACCAAAATTTTTGGCACTAAAATCAAGCCTAAAAAGCTTGAGTTCTCTTCTCCAATTCTTCCTTTTGAAAGAGAAATAAGTAAAATCTTTCCCTCGTCCATGACTTTTCGAAAATCAAATGCACTTTGTGATTGTCCAATAATGTTTCGCATCATCTTGTTTGTGACAAATCGACCGAATTTCGAGACGATATAATCCAAAACCTCTGATTTATGAAAATCACTTGTTTGGGCAATCTGATCTGTCCAGTAACGCCTAACAATCGGATCCTGAACTTTTGGCAAAAGCTCTTGCACAAAAGAAGCATCGGTTAAAACTCTTACAACTTCAACAAAGGTATTGCCGGGCTCAGCCATAACCGTTAGCATGGCGTTTCTTATTGCGTGTTCAAAGCGAGGACCAATAATTCCTGTTTGGTGAGGATCGTAGAGCTTGTACATTAAGCCCACAATTGATGAGACAACATAGTGTTTTTGCTCCTCTGTTTTTGCCTCAAGCATATTTAAGCCCATGGGACGTTGGATGTCTGAGGGCTCAAACAAAATAACATCCTCGGCGCGCTCTGCCGGAATAAGAGGAAGAAGTTTTTCAATAGTATCGTGCGGATCAATAAAACAAACGCCCTCCCCGTTTTTGATATCCTGCAAAATCATGTCTTTTAAAAACTCCGACTTTCCAACGCCGGTTTTTCCAATCACATACATGTGTCGCCGTCTGTCATCCCTTGCTATATAAACCGGTTTTGAAAGCCCGCGGTAAGTACTTTTGCCCAAATAAAGACCGCTTTCTGGAATCTGGGCCGGAGCCGGGGCTCTTTTGGAAGTAATCCAAAAGATATGAGGCGTGGTCACACTTTTGTTGGGAAAGTGAAAAATAGTTGCCAGCTCCTCACTTGATAAAATACCGGTCTGGCCGCGAATAGGCATATACCGATAAATAAAATCATTAACAAATGCCCCTTTTAAGAGGTGGCGGTTTTTTGTAAATGAATTAAGGCTATCAAACTGGCTAAAGGCAGAGAGAATATTGCCAAGATGAGCTTGCGCTGACTCTTTGGTGCTTGATGAGACAACTGCCCGAACAACAACCGAAAAACCCGGTTTTGCGATTTTATTTTCTATCGCCTCAAGCTCTTTTGGATCGGCTGCATATTTAGCGGTTTCGGGATTTGCCTCGGTCTTTTTTGTCTTGGCAATATAATTTCTGCCAAAATTTTTCCATTTACTATCTGCCGGGCTTGCCATAATCTGAATTGCCGCACCCTCTCCTTCGGTCATTTTTGCCAAAACCGAAGTAATTGAGGAGAGTGGATCGGTTGGCAAATCTTTAAAAACTTTTATCGGCAAATAGTCGTGTTTTTTTAGCCGTAGGCTTGCAAAAGCAACTTTTGCACTCTCTGAAAAGATATTATATTCGCTTCCAATGACCATCCCCTTGCGCCTCGCATCCTTTTCTTCAATCGCCCTTATTTCGGCATCCGGATATGCTCCGTGGATTTGTTTTTCAACCAAATCCCGCAAGCTATTTGGAGCGTGGACATAAAAACGGATGTCGCCCGCAGTTCCCACAATCTCAAAAGATAAAGCAGGTTGGGGTTTTAAAAAAGAAAATCTTCCGCCCTTTCGAATTGAGGCAAGGCTTGTAAACAGCTGCTCAGCCGCATCAATCTTGATTTCGTTATCTCGGGGAAGCGCTACTTGAAGAAGAACCGATTCTAAAGATTCTTTTTCTCGATTTCGGTGTTTATAGAAAAGAAGTAAAAAATAGCCAATTAAATATGCACTACCAATAATAGCTATTGCCAGTAAAAGCCCAAGCAGAAAAGAAGTCAATAATGTATTTGGATCATTTGCTGGAACCATATTTTAGAATTTGAAACATCTTCTCAACCAAAACAGCCAGCCAATGACGCGAATCCGAAACGTTGGTTGTCTTAATAGTGCGGCGCGCCTCCTCTTCGGTCATTGGCAGTTGAATTAATCCGCTTGGCTGTGTTAGCACGGGAACTGATTCTTTAGCGGGTGCAAGTCCTGCCTTTTTATCCTCAAGCGTTAACTCTGGAACTTCTGAGACTTTTTCAACTCCAGCCTCGGCAAGCTCGGGATGAATGGCAGGTTCTGCTTCAGACGGCTTCACAAATTCTGAAACCGAAGATGCTGGAGGCTGTTGTTCTTTTTGAGGAGCACTCACCGGAGTTACCACGGGTTGCTGGACAACAGAACCTCCCACTGACGCCTGAGGCTGATCTTGTGCTTGCGGCGCAACATTCGCCTGCTGCGTATTCTGATTTGTATCATCCATATAAATAAATCATATCACAAAAAGGATATAGAGTTACGTTTCCTTATCATGCGGCAATTCCCAACTCCTCTTCCTTTTCAATTTTAATTGTGCATTCTTCGCAAATCTCGCAGGGACCCAAAGCTTTTGGTCCAGAATTGCATACGACACATACTCCCTCGTGATCAAAATTATATCCTCTATCTTTACCAAGGCTACTAAATTCGGCTACTGAAAATAGAGAATTATTCACATCTGCTCCGGATTTCCCCGGACATCCGCCTACCGCCTGACGCACGGGCTGATTTCCTAAATTTCTAAGCATAGCCTGCGTCGGAGCATAAGCTACATAATCTACAAACCCATCCCAAACTCTATCTGCAAGATTCAGAATCGCATTAAACGAATTAGCATCACGATTGAAAAGATAATTTTTAACAGCAGGTTGCACGCCGTTCCATATTTCTTCGAAGTCCGATGTTGTCATGTATTTATGGTCTTTATGTAACGTCTTATGAATTTGCTCCGGGGTTATTAAAACATCTGTAATGAAAATCGGATTAGCTAAAAAGTCTTCTGCCTTTGAAAAATTATCAGGATCAAAACCAAAACGTTCAATGTAGTCCTGAGCTTTTAACGCAGAGCTATATCGCAATAGTTCAACATATCTCCTTCCATCTCTTTCTTTAAGAGTAAATATATCATAAAAATTATGTCCGTATTTTGAACCTTTTTCTCCCCTTAAAGAAATAGACAAAGCTTTACTGCCAAGAGGAACTTCTGGATTCGACATTAAAGAATCTATTTTCTCAAAACCTGTTACTTCTGCGTTCTCCCTATTAAAATCAATAACATTTTGACTAATAATCTGGATTATATCCCTTCCTCTTTTTATAGAGTTTATAAACGGCTCTCTTGTTCCCTCTCTCACTAAATGACCATCCATTATTCCATACTCAACAGTTGAAAGTAGAACATTAAAACGTTCTCTTAAATGGGTTTCTATCTGTTTAGAGATGAACCGAACATCTTTTTCAGTTTTATCATGGCTAATATCATATTGTAAAAGCTCCTTTCGTTCTAGATTTACCATAAAAAAACTCCTCATCCCGAGGAGTTGCCTTTACTCCTGCACGGGAGTCCCGATTGAATCGGGATTAACGGGGATCTGGCTTGTCTCGCCAAAGGCGGACTTACAGTTGCGGCACAGCGTCGGAATTACACCGAACTTCACCCGAATTTTTTTTAGTTTACCCGCCGCTAAAGTGAAGCATGAGGCGTATACGAATAGTACTGAAAAGCCGAATGCTGAACTTAGGCGGGCCAAAATATTTCTCTATGCTTTTCTTTATGATTTACAAAACGCGCCATGGTAAAAAGAAGGTCTGAAAGACGATTTAGGTAAACAATAATATCTAAACTAACCTTTTCTTTTTCCGATAACGCAACTACTCTTCGCTCCGCCCTGCGGCATGCGGTTCTTGCAAAATGAAGAGCTGAACCTGTCCCCCCTCCGCCTGGAAGAATAAAGTTTTGGAGCGGTGGTAATTTTTCTGTCATCTCGTCAATCATCTTCTCAAACTCCTTTACTCGTTTTCCCAGCCCCTGAACTTTTTCTGCAGATGGATTAGCAAGTTGTGAACCAATCTCAAACAAGTCTTTCTGAATCTTTATTAGCTCTCGTTCTATACTTAATACTTTATACTTACTACTTAATACAACTCCGATAACGCTGTTTAGCTCATCTATCGCCCCATAAGTCTCAACCCTAAGATCGGCTTTTGAAACCCTCTGCCCGCTAAAAAGCGAGGTTTTCCCTTTATCCCCAGTGCGCGTATAAATAGACATATAAAAGAGGGGCAGGGGTTAGCACTCGGCGTAGCCGCAAGAGTAGCATTTTCGACAGCCTTCCTCGTATGCCAAACTTCCGGCTCCACACTCAGGACAAATATCAAAAAGGTGTGTTCCCGCCATTTCTTCGGCCTGAACCGACGGACCCAAGGTTAGCTGCTGCAGCACCACTACGCCTTTTTCTTCCGCTTCGGTCTTTTTTTCTCCATTTTCAACCCTTCCGTTCAAAAGACCGTTTGGGGCTTGCCCTTGTTTTTCTTCAACCAACCCGTTTACCCTAAACCCGTAATGCCGGGCCAGTATTTTGGCAACGGCATCAGGAAGTGAGCGGACGCAATTTTCGCCAAAGCCAACGCTTCGCGCTCCCCCAATTCACACAAGCTGGGCGATAATCTGTTTAATTTTCTCTCTTGGAGACAACCCTCCCGCCAGACGAAGATTTAAGGAAATCATCCTACCCAATGCTTCAGCCAAGGCTGCGGCATCAGAGCCTGATTTTCCAATGGTTACAAATACTTCAAACGGCTCCTTATTTTGGTTATGATTAATCGTCACAAAAGCTTCTCCAACCGGGGTTTTACTCTGATAAGTTACGCCCTCAACCATAAAAGGGCGGGGAAGAACCGGCTTTTCGATTTTTGTTTCTTCTTTTTTAAC
>JACPTT010000078.1 GCA_016192645.1 Candidatus Levyibacteriota bacterium
CATAAAAACGATGTTAGAAAATCGGTTAAACTCATTCAGTCTTTCGTTGGTTCTGTAATTCCAGTCGTTGGGGTGTTTGTAAAACGATCGGCAAACGGCACATGGATTGTCGAAGAAGTATAGTACTGCATCATATATCGATATATCATACATAACGCTATGCAGGTAACTCCAATAAAGACTCACAAAATCACAAAGAAAGACAAGGATATCTTCAAAATTTTAGATAAGTACATTCCAAAACTTCAGGAGAAATCGGTTGTTGCCGTTACATCAAAGATTATTGCCATTTGCGAGGGACGAATTGTTCATAAAGATCTAACAACCAAAGACAAGCTGGTTGAGCAAGAGGCGGAGTGGTTTTTGCCGCGGCATCTTAGCAAATACGACTTCTGCATTAGCATTAAAAATAATACCTTTACGGCGTCAGCCGGCGTTGATGAGTCAAACGGCAATGGGTATTATGTGCTCTGGCCAAGCAATCCGCAAAGGAGCGCTAACGCGCTAAGGTTACACCTTAAGCAAAGGTTCAACCTTAACAAAATTGGCGTTATTATTACCGACAGCAAGACAACGCCGCTTCGTTGGGGAGTGACGGGAGTAGCAGTTGCTCATAGCGGATTTTCGGCGCTTAACAGCTATATTGGCAAACCCGATGTTTTTGGCCGGCTTCTTAAAGCAGAAAAACTCAATGTCGCAGATACCTTAGCCACCGCCGCGGTAGGCGTAATGGGCGAGGGCAACGAACAAACGCCGCTTGCAATTATCGAAGATGTGCCTTTTGTTCGTTTTCAACCGCGAAATCCCACACAAAATGAACTAAAGGATCTTCATATTCAACTTGAGGACGATCTCTACGCCCCGCTTCTTAGGGGTGTTAAGTGGAAAAAGGGAAAAGGGGCAAGTGAGAAATTATGGTCTAATGGCGTTTCGCCAGATTGAGAAATCCAAAAGGTCAACTTTTCCATCATTATTAAAATCAGCTTGTTTAGTCGTAGATACCCCTAAAAATTCATCTCTCCAGATATTAAAATCAAGCGCATCAACTGATCCGTCGCTATTGGCATCTCCCAGAATAATTGTTGTCCCCGATTGAATCGGGGTTGGCGTTAGTGTTTCACGAGGGGTTGATGTTGGAGTCTCGGTAGGAGTTAATGTTGGTGTAGGAAATTCTGTAATTATGGGTTGTTCAAGAGTTGCAGAGGGAGTTGCAGTGGGAGAGGGTGTTGGGATTGAGGCGCTTTCTGTTGCGGTTGGTGTTAGTTCAAGAGTTGCCGATGAGGTTGACACCGACTCAGTCGGGGTTGGAGCTGGGACTACCTCCTGCGCTCGTTGCCGAATTTCCTGCTTTTGTTGGGCAATAAAAACAGTTAAGGGAATTGCGGCAAAGATTGCGATGAGAGCTAATACACTAAGTATTTTTAAAGAGTGCAGTTTTCCTAGCAGATTTTTCACTATAAATCTAGCGTATTAAAAGGGGGAGTTCTTGTCAAGGAATTCGTATTCTAGGAAGACCTGATTAATTATTTTACTGTATATTAACAACAATAGGAATTGTTAATTGTTGATTATTATTTCTATTTGTTATGGTTGAGTTTCCAGAGTATGTTCCTCTAGCGACATAAGAAGAAACAATAAGTTGAACATAGTATGGTTGATTTGGCTGGAGAGTTGCACCTATTGGCGCAAAGTACATCCCTACAGGAAAACTTGAAGGTGCTGTAATTTCGTAATTAATGGGAGAACTTGTAGTGTTGGTCATATAAAACGCCGTTATATTTCTACCTGGGCTAGAGGAAAGATTGAGACTAGATTCTGATGGTTGAATTCCAACGCCTGGTTGAATACTTGGTGTTAGCGTTGGGGTTGTTTGTGGAAGAGTCAAAAATCCAGATATACAGGTATTGCCTGCGGAACAAGGTTCTTTGATGTTAGTGACAGTATCTAGAGAGGCAAAGACCAATCCTACGGCGAAAATTGGTTGATCGTTGGGGTAGTAAAAATCAAATCTCAGGTTAGAGAAGGTAATATTACCGTTACCATCCGAACTTAGCAGATCTGATCTGATAAGGTGATTTCCAGAAAAGTTATTTTGGTGCATTATGATAGTGTATTGCTTGTTAGGGATAAGATTAATAAATGTACCACTAACATATCCCTGAACTCTAGTTCGAGTATCGGCAGGGGTTCGATTTGTTAATACCACAGTTAAATCTCCTCTCCCATCAGGAGTCAAACTGTCCCGATTTGTCGCAGCGAGAGTAGCTCTACTTGTAGGTGATGAAGGCGTAGGAGATGGAACATTTGGCGGGGAAGTGGGTGAAGGGTTGGGAGCGGCGATTGCGTTTCTCCAGATAGCAAAGTCCAAAAGGTCAACCACGCCGTCTCCATTAAAGTCGGCTTGCTTTGTTTGCGAATTGCCCAAGAATTCATCTCTCCAAATGTTGAAGTCTAAGATATCAACGGAGTTATCTCCATTTGCATCGCCTTCCACCCGTTGCGGAGCCGTTGTTGGCGTAACTCCCGGAGGAAGAGTGGGTGATGAAGAAGGCATAAAGCTAATGACAAAATCAAAATTCGTGCCATCCCAACCAGAATCTTTATTGGCGTCTGCCCAGAATTCTATTTTTTCTCCAGGAGAAAAAATAGTTGTCAAAAGCGAGTAGTTATATTTTGTTTGATCGTTGGCATCTTGTGTCCATAAAACTTCGTTGTTTCTTCGAATGCTATAAATGGTACGAGGAGAGTAGTTAAAGTCCCCTGCCTCCGTGCAGCAGCGCTGGAAGTATCCGGAAATGCTGATTTTTCCTTCTTGTGGGGCGACCCAGCGAACTACAGAGTTTGCTCCGTAACTTGGAGCCATGGAGCCTCTTGAAATCTGAAAATTTCGATCAGAGCCCTCTCCCGTATAAGCCCATTTACTTCCATCCCAATTTGCAGAAACATAAGAATTGCTGCTTTTGCCATATGCTAAATAATAAATATCGTTTTTGCCTTGAGTACTTGAAAAACTTGTATTGTAATTAATTAGCAGCGGAGCCGATGGAGAGCCGGTTAGTGTAGGAATGGGCTCGGTGGTTGGCGAAATAACAGTATAGGAGCCGGTGACATTATTAGCAGTCGGGAGGCTTCCGGTTTGCCCAAGAGCAGTTATTTGAATATTATCAAAAGTTACATTACTTGTTCCTTCGGCTTTTGCCTTAAAGGTTATGGTTCCTAGATTTATAGCAGTTGGATCTCCGCCTCCTAGAGCGCTGGGATTTTCGCTTTGAGTATTAACTGCAGCATAACGTAAAGTTCCAGCCTGATTATCAACATTGTTTATTAACTGAGTACCAAGGGTATTGGTGGGGTTAAATTTATCTATCTCAAGGAAATTTTTATCGTAGCGAATGATTACATCAAGCCCTGTTATGATATTTGCTCCCGGATTAAGGTTCAAGACGACTTCGAAAGTAGAGCCCAGACTTATTCCCGAGGAAGAAGGAGCAAGAACAAGAGAAACAATGCCTCCTCCTCCCAAAGGAGAAACTTCCTGAGCTCTTTGGCGAATTTCCTGTTGCTGTTGGGAGATAAAAACAGTGAGGGGGATTGCTAGTGCGATTAAAGCCAGAGCGGTTATACTTGCCGCTTTTTTATTGATTGGATTAGAAAAATGTGATCTAATTTTTTCAAGCACAATTTTATATTAGAAGGATTTCGGTAAGCTTGTCAAGAAGGAAAACTAAAGTAGCCTATAGTTTACTTATGGCTTTTCTTTTGTTATAATCTTTTAAGCATGAAAGTAGAAAGGCGGGAATTTTTAAGGCTTTTGGGATTTTTTGGAGCTGCTGCCGTGAGCGGTCAGTTGGTTATTGGATCCGAAAAACCTCAAGAAGTTCCTTTGGGGAAGCGAAAGCTAATTCGGGAGATTGATGGTTTACCAGAATCTCCTATAAAGGTGTTATTACTTCAGAGAATTAAACCTTACTATCGGTTAGATCCGCCAAAAACTGTTGACTTTGGAGGAATTGAGATCCAAATACAGCATCCAGAGGTAAGATTAAAACCAGAAAATATCAATCAAGTAAGCGGAAGATTTACATTTAGAGAAAGCAGGCCGTCGGAACCATTATATCCAACTCAAACAACAGTAGTAAAAATTCCATATGTAGGTTTACTTTTGGATTCAGAAAGAGCAGAAATTCCCCCTCAAAACTTAGCTTTGGATGGCACTCCTTTATTAGAGATAACTTTTCCTTATAACAGACCTTTTTATACCGGTTTTTCTCCTTTAATAGAGGTTACAACTCCTGATTCTAGCGTGATTAAACCCGAATATAAAAAGCTATATGAGGTATTTGAACGATTTGTTCTTATAAAAGAAGCCTGCAGCCATCTTGTTTTCGATTTGTGGGTAGAAGAAATGGTTAAGAAAATGCATCACTTGGGTTTTCGATCTAAGGTAGAAGCAAGGAAGGCCGATGGGTCAAAGGCAACTGCCGAAATTGTTAGTCAATCTATTAATGAAATCCATAATTTTAGTGGCAGGATTGTTGCGGCAATAGACTTGGCAGCATACGCTGTGGCTTTTAAAGCAGCCGAAGGTACAGAGTTGGTTGACCTTCGATACTTGGATGAAAACTATAAAAAGGTTTATGCTGGCATGCGCGATATCAGTTTGGGAGAAACGCCAGAGGACATTCTGTATAATTCTTTACGGTGGGCACTTACAACACCGGAAGCTCGATTGCTACATCATGCAGGCAGTCTTGATAGAATTCCGTAAAAGGGGTTAATAGTTTATTCTCCAAAATTTCTTATTAGAATATTGTAGTCAATGCCGTCAACTTTTCCATCTTTATTGAGATCGGCTTTTGTTTTGTTGGTTCCGCAAACGGGTTTATCCATATTGCTGCCAAAACATGAGGTGAGAATGCTGTAGTCGGTGATATCTACTTTGCCATCGGCGTTGATGTCTCCTAAAATAGCGCTTGGAGTAGTTGTTGGGGTTGCGGTTGGTCCGCCGGCTGGCGGAGCCGGTGGCAGGGTGGGGGTGGCAGTTGGTACAGCGGCCGGCGGACGGGTTGCGGTTGGTTGAGGTAAAGCTGAAAGAAGACATATGTAACACTCGGGATAATTTCTGTTAGTGCAGGCGGAATCTCCACCCGATGCCCGCGTAAAACCCTGCGCGCCGCAACTGAGCTGTTGGGGAGGGGGAAATTGCCCGGAGGCGTTTGCGCAGAATCCACGATATCCCTCGGCCGTGCAGGTTTGGAGCGCAGCTGCAGGTCCCGCTCTGGTCGGGATGGCAGTCGGCAAAGGAGGATTAGTTGGGGCGGCGGTTGGGAGAGTTGGGGGTTGAGTTGGTTGGGGCCGAACTCCAGGCTTCCAATATCCATCGCAGTACCAAGGCTGACCGCCACAAGTAAAAGTATTGTCTCCAACCCCCGAGACCCCCGTGCATTTATAAATCTCAGTGCTATAAGAGCTGTTACAAGCATCGTTTATTTTCGGTACATTAATTCGCAATTCGTCTGCGAAGCATTGATCCGGACAGCTCGTTCCTTCGCTTGCTCGCTGTCTTATCTCCTGCTGCTTCTGGGCGATAAAAACGGTAAGAGGAATGGCGGCAAGAATAACAAGGAAAGCAAGAAGGCTTAAAGTGCGTGAGTGGGTTAATGAAACAATAAATTCCCACAGACGAGGGAGAAAATTTTTCATATTCTCATTTTACCATATCGGGTTTTACGGTAATTAGGGAGAAATTGTTGCTTGTGGTGGCGGGTTTTGAAAGAGAATAGTTAAGTTGCTGGCTGATTTAAGAACAGATGCGGCTACTCCGCTTGCGCTAACTAACTTTTAAGTTAGTCGCAAAGCTAACAGTGACAACAGCGCCCTGTCCTTTTTGAGGATTATCAATTGGCGCAATACCTAAGGCATAAGATATTTTTCCGTTCTTTGCATCAATGTTCTCAAGTAAAACAACAGGGTTTGGAAAAAAACTTGCGGGTTTGAGTTTTATGCTGGTTATTACTGTAGGATCGTAAGAAAGTTCAAGCTGGACTGCGGTTAAAGCATTATTTCCCGTGTCAACCGCAACATCAACCGAGGCTGAGGCAGAGGAGATCAAAAGGGGATTAGGGGAGAAGGAAAGAAGAGTTTGAGCCGCAGGCGTTGATCCGCCAGCTGGCGGAGGCGCCACTACCACAGGAGCTGGTGTTTTTTGCGGAGTTACCGCCAAGGCAATAAGTACACCTGTAACAATAACCAGAATTATAATTAATGTAAGTGTTCGTTTAGACACAACAGTTTAGAATTTTTGAAGTGGGATATTCTTGACGTTTTTGAACTTGACTTTTTGAAATCTTGATATCTAGAATTCAAGAAATCAATTCCGATTTAATCGGAATCAATTATTCAAGCTCAAAAATTCTTATTTCCCACTTCAAGTATTCTCCTCTATTATTTCTTATAAAAGATGATTTGTCAATCTCCTTCTCTTGGTCCACTTGATAAGCTTCGCAAGAACAGGTTATAGTCAACTCCGTCAATCCTTCCATTATCATCAAGATCGGCAAAATCCTTGTTGTTATTACCGCAGGTTTGTGAATTGGCTTTGTCTCCAAAACAGTCAACAAGAATGTTGTAGTCTAAGATACTTAATTTATTGTCTGCGTTGATATCGCCAAGAACCAAGGTTATTTGGGAAATTCTGTTGGTTGTGTCTTGGGTTATTTGGACATTTGGGATAAGTTTTCGCAAATACTTATCTGCCTTAACTTTTATGTTATAAGTTCCCGTAGTTATGGCGTTGACCACATCCACTGTTCCCGCATGATTTCCGCCCGGACCTCTTGTTGCCGTGCCTTGCGAGTCTTGACCTATTTGAGCCGGTGGAGTAGGCGTAATAGTAGGAGTTACAGTAGGAGCGACAGTAGGAGTTACGGGGAATATTTGCGCTACAATCCGTTTGTCTTTTCTTGCCTCTGGCAATATCAGATCAAAGAGAAGCTTGGTCAGAGTTCCTCCGGGG
>JACPTT010000080.1 GCA_016192645.1 Candidatus Levyibacteriota bacterium
CCGGTTAGAAATCCGCCCACATGAGCAAAAAAAGCAACGCCCCCGGACTCCCCCATAAATGGAAGAGACACCGTGCCCGAAATAAGCTGAAGGACAAACCAATAGCCAAGCATAAAGGGCGCGGGAATTTCAACAACGCCGGCAAAACCAAAAAAAGGAACGACTGTTTTAATTCGCGAATGGGGAAAAAGAACATAATACGCTCCTAAAACCCCTGCCACTGCTCCCGATGCTCCAAGCATTGGGATAGAAGAGCTGGGCATTACAAAGTATTGAAGAAGATTGCCCGCAATTCCCGATGCGAAGTAAACTATGGGAAAGAAAAACCAGCCAAATCGGCCTTCGACATTATCGCCAAAAACCCACAAAAACCACATGTTGGAAATAATATGCAAAAACCCTCCGTGCAGAAAGATTGCGCTGGTAAACGGAATTAGAGTTGCGAAGTCGCCAAAGTTCACGAGCGAGGGAACAAGGGCATAAGTTTGAATAAAAATTTCTTGGTCGGGAACTATTAATTGCTGGATAAAAATAAGAACAGTTGCGGCAATAAGCGCAACATTGATAAAAGGAAACCGCGGCGCCCGTATTGAATCAGATAATGGAAACATATAAGTCTAGTATACGCTTTTATGCTTGAGTATAAAACTCTCTTTTGCTATACTTAAACAACTGCGGGAGTAGTTCAGCGGTAGAATGTCTCCCTTCCAAGGAGAAGGTCGCCGGTTCAAATCCGGTCTCCCGCTCCATGCCCCTGTAGCTCAACCGGATAAGCATTGCTTGGCTTCGCATAAGCAGAGCTTGCCGGTTTCGCACATGGGCTCGTTGCACTTGCCCCTGTAGCTCAACCGGATAGAGCAAGTCGGTTCTAACGATTAGGTTGGGGGTTCGAGTCCCTCCAGGGGTGCTAACTCCTCTTCCGTATGATTTGACATCAAATTAAATTTAGCCTACAATAGCAGCCACTCCTGCTCATATATCTGCCCAAAGATGTATGGGAAGTTACACAACGCCTACTTGGGGCTACAAAATAGTTTCTGACAGACAAATCCAGTTTTATCATGTGTTACTTCCAAAGGTGAAAACCCAAACACTTAAGCGTTCTATTCCATATGCGCAAGATATCAAGAACCACAAAGACGGAAGCATTACTATCTCTCTCACCGCCGATAGTTACCCAACGATTGCTATTGAAAAAGTTATCTCCTTTTTTGAGCAAAAAACAAACAGCCTTTTGGAAACTCCGGATTATTATTATAAGGTTCCGCTTCGAATAAAAAGATTGCTCACTCAATGGGCTCTTACATTCCAAGGCTGTCTGGCGCTTATGTTAATCCATAGTAAAAAAATTAAAAAGCTTATAAAGAATGATTTCGAATTTATCAATTCACAATGCGGCGGATTATATCTTGCTCCCTATACACTCTTTTTATACCAGGACCGCCCAAAAATTATTCATCCAATTAGCGCCCAAAACAGCAATGAACGTAAAAAAATCGAGCAGGAAACAGCCAGGCTGGTGCGCGGGATGATTAAAAAAATGCGCGAAGCTCAACCCGGACTTACCGGTCTAGCCCTTCTTTCAATGCTTGAGGACAAAACCAGACTTAAGGCTGGAAAAATCTGCCAGATTATAAACGGCAAATCTTTTGGCGTTGTGAACCCTATCTATTCGCCGTTCTTCTCCGAGCAAATATGAAACAGAAGTTTTTTATCCTTGTTGTCTTGCTTTTGCTCGCCGGACTAACCACTCTTGCTCAGCCTCTAAAAAAGTCAAGCTTGGTTGTCCCTAAGCCCGCCAAAGAACTTTTAACGCCTCAATATATTTATATCCCAAAGTTGAAGCTTTTTCTTTCCCTTCAGACTGCGCCGATAAAAAACAATGAATGGATATTAAGCGAGCAAAAAACCGCCTTTTTCGGAGAAGGATCAGCTCTTCCGGGAGAGCAAGGAGTAAGCGCCATCTTTGCCCACGCCAAAAATGGCCTGTTTGCGAAACTGCCGCTTCTTGAAAAAAATGACACGCTTATCGTTATTTCCGAGAAAAAACTCTTTCAGTACAAAATCGAAGAAAAACAACTTATTGAACCCGATGAACTTTCGTTTCTTAAACCTAAGGGGAGAAATCAACTTGCTGTTTTCACCTGTTTTGGAAAAGATGATAAAAAACGAATTCTTTTTTTAGGTGGTTTAATTGGGGAACTCCCTAATGCAAAAATCAAAAATAGCCTATATCAAATATAAATATCTTAAATAAACTTGACAAATCAACATTCTCTGTGTTAGCATCATGGCCTGTATAAAAATATGACAAGAAGAGGAAGACCACGCAAAATCGTAGAAGTCAAAGGGAATTACCGAAATCTTATTATTGGCGCTGTTGTTGTCCTTTTGGTTTTAGTTGGGGCATGGACTTTTTTCTTTAAAAAACCTCTTTTTGAACTTCCTCCTCTAACCCCGCCATACGGTGAAGAAGAATGATTCATTGTATGGAATTGGGATGACTTTTTGTGATAACAAAGCGGCTTGGCTTGATCTTGCCGAACAAAATAAGCTTTCTTACCCCTACATTCTCCGCGCCGGCGAAACCCTCACCATCTCTTGCCCGTAAGTCCTATTGAACAAACCCGATATTTAGGCTAAAATAAAAGTGTTAATTCGTTTGCCGCGGTGGTGGAATGGTAGACACGAAGGCCTTAAGAGCCTTTGTTCCAAAAGAACGTGAGAGTTCGACTCTCTCTCGCGGCACCATCCTTCGCTAAAGCTTCGGAATCGCAAGCTCTTATTCCGTGAAGAAACGGGCTTGCCCGCCGAAGTTCCGAAGGAACGTAGGCGGGGACTAGCTCAGTTGGATAAGCGTAGCTTGGTTGCCTTCGGCAACTAAGAGCGCGCGGTTTGGCCCGCCTGACTTGAAATGACGGGGTGTAGTTCATCGGTAGAACGCTCGGTTTGGGACCGAGAAGTAGCAGGTCCAATTCCTGTCACCCCGACAAGTCATTTCGGGCAGGGACCGTTAGGCCGGAGGTTCGAATCCTCTGTCCCCGACATTTTATTCATGGAGCGGGGGAGTGGCGCCGAGTTTTTTGAGCCCGTAGTCCAAAAGCTCCTTCATTTCACCCCGCCTGTCACCACTTCCTAAAAGTACGCCAATTATTCGATGTCCCTCATGCTCAAGATAAGTTACCAAGCACAACCCTGCCTCCGGAGTATATCCGTCCTTGACGCCCTTGACTCCCGGATAGCTTGTTAAAAGATTGGTTTGATTTTCTAAATAAATTGCTTTATGGGCTTGGGAATAGGGAATAGTGTATTGAAAAGTAGAAACGACTTTTTGGAAAAGAGGGAAATTCGAAATGGCGTAATTACTCATAACAAACATTTCATAAGCGGTTGAATACTGATTCCCATCTCCCTCAAGGCCAGAAGGGTTAGTAAAATGAGTATTTTTAAGCCCCAGCGATTTTGCCTTGTCGTTCATCGCCTTTACAAAATTTTCCCGCCCAAAGTCATAATTGCTTGCTAGAGTTTCGGCGGCGTCATTTCCCGAAGCAAGCATAAGCCCATAGAGCAATTCCGAAAAAGTGAACGTTTCGCCCGCGGTTAATCCCATGCTATTTTCGCCAACCAAATCTTTTTGGGAAACGATAAAGCGATCGTCGCTTTTTTTGTTCTCAAGCGCCACAATGGCTGTCATAATTTTGGTAAGCGAGGCAACAGGAAGTCGTTCGTCTTGGTTTTTTGCGAATAAAGTCCGTTTTGTTGTTAAATCATACACAAGCGCCGCTTTTGCCGAAATCTGCGGTTTTTTCAAATCACTTGATTCTTCTATTCGGGGTAAAAATAAATCAAGCAGCGAAACCTGCTTATTTTTTGTCATGGATAAAAAATCCGGTAGGGGAGAGGTGATTTTTAATTTTCCTCTCGAAAAAACCGGATATATAAGCCAGAGAAGAATGATTAGAAAAATACCTCCTAAAATAATCGTTGCCAGATATGAAAGCCAAAAGTGCTTCATTTTTCGCGGATATACAAGAGGTAGGGAAAAATTCCAAGAAGGTTTACAATGCTTGCCAGAAGAAATAAAAATGAGAATCCGTATTGATTGGCAATAAAGCCTCCGAGTGCCGTTGCTAAAGCCATACCGGTAAAAGTTATCGCGTCGTAGATCCCCCATTCGCTTGGTTCCTTATTCTTATCTAAATGGGTTGAGAAAAGGGAATTTTTTGCGGGTGAGGCAATTCCCAAACCAACCCCGGCCATGGCATAAAAGAAAAATAAGTAAAAAATAGTATTGGAAAAGGCAAAACCAACATAGGATAGGCTGAGAAACAACATTCCTCCAATCGTGAGAATAAATTTTCCTCGCTCGATTTTTCCCAGCAGGTATCGTCCGCTTAAAAGTTCAGAAAAAACCCTCGCAATAAGGTAGACGCTAAAAGCAGACGCCGCAATCTGGACATTGCCGCCTTCAATATTACTAACCACAAAGATGGCAAAAATGGGAGTAACAAAATTCCAGGCAGACCAAAGAAAAGTCTCAGAAACTATAAACGCTTTAACAACCGGGTTTATTTGAAAATGCGAAGGATTTCTTCCTAAGAATTGCTCTTTGAGCATATCACTTATGTATCCGCGGTTTATTCGCTGCTGCTTTTCTTGCTAGTATATTTGCTGCTTTTTCTGCTCTTGCCGCCTCTCGTTTTTTTGTTTCTTTAAGAAGAACTTTTTCAAATGCTGCTTGGCACACTTCATTTATGCAGATAATCTGGGAGTACTCAACAATTGTGGTTCCTGTGAGGGTTGGCATTTTTTCTTTCCACGTCTTTTCTACGCGTCTTTTACTCCCGCAACGATCGCATCGTTGGTTAAGATAAGTATTATTGCGCTTCATGGAAGGAATTTAATTATAGCAAAAAACGCCCCAAAAAACAAGGAAAAAGAATGTGGCATCTAAAAGGTAATTTTGCTACAATTGAGGTATACTGCCGAGTCGTCCCTGCCCCGCTAAGCGGGGTAAAGTAGGACAACGAAGGATAGTTATGGTATATGTTTATGTCTTACAAAGCTTGGCGGATTTCGGTTACTATATAGGAGTCTGCAAAGATTTAAATAATCGCTTGAGAAGGCATAATCAAGGTGGAGTTCGCTCAACAAAGAAGCGGCGGCCGTTTAAAATGGTGTATGCAGAAAAATTAGAAAACTATTATTTTGCAAGAAACAGAGAAAAAGAACTAAAATCTTATAAGGGCGGAAATAAATTTAAAGTATTGATTGGTATTTAGGTCTGCGGGATCGTCTAACGGTAGGACTCAGGACTTTGGATCCTGCTATCATGGTTCGAATCCATGTCCCGCAGCCGTAAATACGAGTCGTCCCTACCCCCTTTGGATCCGTTTATTCTGGTTCGAATCCAGGCTCGGCAGCCAGTAAGAAGAAGAAAACCGTCGAGGGGTAGCGCTTTCCGCGCCCGCCTCCGCGGAAAGCGCGTCAAATCCGCCTTTTTTGAAACTTGCGGACAGCCGCCGATTAAGTAAAAAGAAGTTCGAGCCGACAGTTTTTGCCATGATTGATAAATCATGGCAATTATTTTTTGCGCGCGCGATTTTTGCTCGGCGGAGCCGAGCATTTAGGGAATTCACACAACCATTTAATCGTCTGAACACCTAGATAATCTTTGAAATTTTCGATATAACTGAAAAAGGATTTATTTACTAATTCATTCCATTGAAAATCCGGCTCTAACCATAACCCTCTGATTTCCAATGTTTTATCAACTTGTCTTGGCTCTATCCTACCAATAAATTTATCTCCATACAAAACAGGCAAAGTGTAATGTCCATATTTTCTTTCATGTTTTGGCGTGTATACTTCCCACTTATATTCAAAATTAAAAATATCTTTAATTGTATCCCTATCCCACAATAAATTGTCTAGCGGAGCCAAAAAAACAATGTTTTTCTTAGGATTATTTGTTGTTGCTTGCTTTAATAAATGAACGCCGGAGTTCAACATTACATAAGTTTTTTTGACGTCCTCGATTTTAATCTCAATTAAAAATTTTTTCTCTAGTAGCTGATTCACAATGGGTGATATTTGTTTTCCAGTACCCACTCCCAGCCATCCTTGTCCAGTTCCAGATTTTGGTAATAATCCCACACTTCGAATTCTTCGGATTACTTTTTCTGGGTTGACACCGTTTTCTTCAACCCATATAAAATTTTTTCCATAAACTCTATCGGGTAAGTCAAAGTATTTTCTGCCGTTTTCCCTTTTTGAAATAACTAACTTACCGGTTTTCCAAAGAATATCTAACGCCGCTTTTCCCCATTTGGGATTACCCCAAAAACTGTTTATTTTTCGGT
>JACPTT010000089.1 GCA_016192645.1 Candidatus Levyibacteriota bacterium
CTAATTGTATTATCATCGCCTTGATCACCTCTAATATATACATTGCAAGTATTGGGACCATCTACTTCTTGAAGACTCCAGCCTGCCAAAAGACTGTGATTTCCAGGGGTAGTTGTGCAGGTAGCGCCTCCAGGATAAGTCAGGCTTCCCGAACATGTTCCGGCTGCTCTTTGACGAATTTCCTGCTGTTTTTGGGCGATAAAAACGGTTAAAGGTATGGCTAAAACAACAACAAGAAGGGCTAAGATACTGAGAGTTCGTGAGTAGTTGGGAGAAACAACAAAAGACCACACCCGGGCAATAGCAACTTTCATTAATTTTAGCATAGTGGAAGTTAATAGATGTTGTCAATAGTAAAGATAGATATTTTGAAGCGGGAAGTGAGATATCTTTGACTTTGAATCTTTGATTCCGATTGAATCGGAATTGATATCTTGAGTTCAAGAAGTCAAAAAAGTTCAAGAATTCAGGGTCAAGGAATTCCCACTTCGCATTTCAAAAATTCCGTGCTATACTTCTTCTATGGTTCTCTCGGATCGTGATTTAAAAAGGTCTCTCAAAAGCGGGAGAATAAAAATTAAGCCCGCTCCCGATTTAAAAATTCAGCTTGGTTCATGTTCTATAGATCTTCGGCTTGGCAATTCGTTTAGGGTTTTTGAACACAGCAAAAACGCCTACATCGACCCTTCCAAAAAAGATTACAGCAACGAAATAACCCGCGAGATCAAAGTTAAAGAAGGCGGGCAATTTATTATCCAGCCGGGAGATTTTGTCTTAGCCGTAACTTTGGAAACGGTTGCAATTGCCGATGATTTGATGGGAAGGTTAGAAGGCCGGTCATCGCTTGGGCGTTTAGGAATTGTAGTTCATTCAACAGCCAGCATTTTTGATCCGGGATGGGACGGTAAGCCGGTTTTGGAGCTTGGAAATTTGGGCAGAATGGCGGTTGCCCTAACCGCTGGGATGAGAATCTGCGCCATGACTTTTGAAGAGCTGTCAAGCAGCGCAGGGGTTCCCTACTCAAAAAAGAAACACGCAAAATACAAGTTTCAGGAAAGACCTGAGGAATCAAAAATTTATCAAGAGAAATAGCCTTAATTTTCAATTTAAAATTCGAAATTTAAAATGAAATCTAAATGTTTAAAAATTTAAATTTGAAAATTCATTGAAAATTGAAAACTGAAAATTTAAAATTCACATGAAGTATCATATTGAGTTTGATTTGGAATTTCGGAAAAATCCCCATAAGGGTTTGTATATTGCTGTTGAAGGAATTGATGGCAGCGGTAAAACAACGCAGGTTGAAAGACTTGCTCAATACTTTAGATCTCAAGGGAAAACAGTAGTTCAAACAAGGGAGCCGCGCAAAGAAGGACTAATCGGCGATATCGTGCAAAAGGTTTTAACAGGACAACAAAAAGTGCCCTCCGTTGCGCTTCAGTATTTATTTTCAACAGACAGAGTACTGCACCATGAAGATGTTATTCTTCCGGCACTGAAGAAAGGGAAAATAGTTGTTTCGGACAGGTGTTTTTGGTCGGCGATTGTCTATGGGATTTTGGACAGGACTAGGGGGAGTTATAATTATAAAGATGCAGATCTTATCCTAATCGCTCATTCAATTCTTTCTATGTACCACCGGTTTACTGTTCCTGACCACACTTTTTACCTTAAAGTTTCTCTTGTGACCGCAATTTTAAGAATTGGTAAAAAAGACGATGTAAAAGAGATTTACGAAGATAAGGAAAAATTAAAAAAATTAATTGAGGGATACGAGTGGCTTGCTACGAAGTTTCCGCAGGAGATAACGATTGTTGATGGAGAAAAGTCGGTTGAGGAAGTAACTAAGGAGATCGTTGAACAAATAAGATAATTTTCAATTTGAAATTCGAAATTTAAAATGAAATCTAAATGTTTAAAAATTTAAATTTGAAAATTCATTGAAAATTGAAAAGTGAAAATTTAAAATTATGGTATTAGGGCCAAAAATACTATTAAAATTAGTTAAAGAAAAGAAACTGGTTGAGAATCTCTCGGAGCGGGAGTTAGAAAATCCCGAAGGGGCGGGTTTTGATTTGCGGCTTGGAGAGGTTTATAAAATAAAAGGAGACGCGTTTTTGGGGGCGACGGAGCGAAAAACCCCGGAGATAGAATTGACCGAATCTTATAAGGAGGGCGAAAAGCGTTCGATAACGCTTAAGCCCGGCGATTTTTATTTGGTAAAGACGGTGGAGAGTTTTAATGTGCCACAAAATTTAACTGTGAACTTCAAACCCCGCACCACAACCTTTCGCTCCGGTCTTTTTTTGCGAACCGGCAATGTTGCGCCGGGATATAAAGGACCGGTAACATTTGGGTTAAAGAATGAGGGACCAGTTTCGGCAACAATTGAAATGGGCGCCCGCTTTGTCCACGCCCAGTTTGAAGAGGTAAAAGGCGGAGGTTCAATGTACCGCGGCCAGTGGCAGGGAGGACGGGTTACGACAAAACGCCGCGAAAAGCAAGTATGAAAAATCATCTCAAAAACACTGAGCGAAGTCGAAGTGCTGAATATCAATACCTTGATTTAATGCAGGAAGTATTAGATCGTGGGATAAGAAAGGTTGACCGCGGAACAGATATGGTTTTATACAGCCTGTTTGGCCGGCAGATTAGATTTGATTTATCAAAAGATTTTCCTTTACTGACTACAAAAAAAGTTTACTGGAAAGGAGTTTTGCACGAACTCTACTGGTTTATGTCAGGCCAAACAAATATCAAGTATTTGATAGACAATAATGTGCATATTTGGGATGATTACCCGTACAAGATTTATAATTCAAAAGTTAAAAATCAAAAGTCAAAATTAGCAAAAGATGAGTTTATAGAAAAGATAAGAACGGATAACAAGTTTGCTAAGAGGTGGGGGAATCTACCAAGAATTTACGGAGAGATGTGGAGAAAATGGCCTACAAGAACAGGGAGGACTATAGACCAGCTAAAATGGATTTTACAGGAATTAAAAGATGATCCGGACGCCAAAAATTTAATAGTTAATTCCTGGAATCCGGAATATTTATATACCATGGCAACAAAGAAAGATGCCTCCCGTTTTCCAATTTGCCACAATATGTATCAAATAAGCAATCGCGGTGGCAAACTCTCTTTGCAGCTTTACCATAGAAGCGCCGATCTGTTTCTTGGTGTGCCATTTAATATCGCAAGTTATTCACTTTTAACCCTAGTTCTTGCTCAAATCACAGGCCTAAAACCTGGAGAATTTATTCATACTTTCGCAGATGTGCATATTTATAAAAATCATATTGAAGCGGCGAAAGAACAATTGCAACGAGAACCAAGACCTTTTC
>JACPTT010000010.1 GCA_016192645.1 Candidatus Levyibacteriota bacterium
ATAGGCCTAAAAATGTTCAGGAAAGAATTCTTCATCGGCTAAAAATCGCCCGAGGACATCTCAATAAAGTCATCAAAATGGTTGAGGAACAAGACTATTGTATTGATGTTATTCATCAATCTCAGGCAGTGCAAAGCGCTTTGAAAGAGGCCGACTCTTTAACTTTGGAGAATCACTTAAAGACCTGCGTTGTTGATCACATCAAAAAAGGAGAGACAAAAACTACGGTTTTGGAAATTATGAAAATTTTCAAAAGAAACCATTCTTAAAAATATGAGCGAAAAAACATTTATTTGGGGTATTGCAGTTTTTACGATTATCCTTATTGGAGGAGCAGTGGTTATACTTGGCAACTCCTCAAAGGCAAATATCGCCAAGAATTCGCAGGCAAAAAGCGAGGTTTCGCATACGAATTTTGATTTTAAGAGTATTTCCTATTCGGGAGGCAATGTTAAGCATTCCTTCCCAGTCAAAAATGTTGGCAAAAGCGAAATGAAGATTTTTAACATGAAAACCTCGTGTATGTGCACAACCGCCTATCTTAAAACAAACAAAGAAACGGGTCCTTCTTTTGGCATGCCGGGGCATGCAAGCCCAAATTCTTCCTGGGTTGGAACACTGCGTCCGGGCGAGGAAGGCAGCATTGTTGTTGTTTTTGACCCAACTGCCCATGGACCGGAGGGGATTGGGCCGCTGTCAAGACTTATTAGTTTTGAGACAAACGACCCCAACAGTTCATACGTTGAGTTTTCAATTCAAGGAGTCGTTGTTAAAGACTAGAGATCCTTCCCCTTCGGTTGCACTCAGGGTCAGGATGACATTTGATATGAATGAAATTTTATTTCAAACCTCTCTTATTGCGGCATTTGCAGCCGGAATGGTGGCTTTATTTGCGCCCTGTTGCATCACCTTTTTATTGCCGGCTTATTTAGGTTCGGTCTTTAAGGAAAAAGAAAAAATAGTTTTGATGACGCTTGTTTTTGGTTTAGGAATCTTTATTGTGCTGCTTCCTGCGGTTTTGGGCGTTGCATTTGTTTCCTCAGTCCTTTTTCGCTATCACGACGGCATTTATCTTTTTGGCGGGTTTTTAATGATTATTGTATCAATCCTTACTTTTTTGGGAATTAAACTGCCAATGCCTGTCTTGCCGGCCCGCTTCGCCGAATCGAGGCGAGCAGGCAGGCCTCGGCTGTCTGGGGTTGGGCTGAAAGAAAAAACCGATGTTTTGTCGGTCTTTACTTTAGGAATTTTTTCCGGCATTACAAGCGCTTGCTGCGCGCCGGTATTAATTGGTGTTTTAACCTTATCATTTCTTTCGCCCAGTTTTTTTGGCGCGCTTTTAATTGGTGGGACTTATGTTTTGGGAATGGTTGTACCGCTTCTTCTTATCTCCGTCTTTCTTTCAGGACGAATACCCAAGGTAACTCTTCTTCGCAAATCTATCTTTGAAGTTAGCTTGTTTGGAAGAAAGTTTCCAATTATTATGAGTAATTTTATTGCCGCAGCGGTATTCTTTGTTGCCGGAATAATCACTCTTTTTCTCTTGTTCACGGGAAGGCTGGTAATGGGAAGCAGTGCGTTTACAAAAGTAATTCAAAATGCGGCAGGAGTGATAGATCAATATGTTGGCGGTAGTCCGGTTTTAAATATTTTCTTTTTTGGAGTTTTGATATACCTTATTTATTGGATCTCAAAAAAAATATAAGGTTATGCTATATACGTGTCCGATGGACCCAGACATTATAAAAGATGCGCCTGGGAAGTGTCCAAAGTGCGGAATGAATCTTTCGGAAATTCGAAATTCGAAATTCGAAATTCGAAACGGGAAGAAGCATCCGCCAGCCGGCAGGTCGATGGAAGAGGATTTTAAAAGGAGATTCTTTATTACTCTTCCCTTAACCCTTCTTGTGATGCTTCTTTCCCCAAGTATTCAGAAATGGCTTGGTATAAGCTTGGATTTTCCCTTAAGGACGTTCGCCTTATTTGTTTTTGGAACCTTTATTTATTTTTTTGGCGGCCGCCCCTTTTTTCAAGCCGCAAA
>JACPTT010000011.1 GCA_016192645.1 Candidatus Levyibacteriota bacterium
ATTTCTTCTATAAAAAATTTTGTTAGCTCAAGATGTTTTACCAGTCCCCTCTTGGACATTTTGTAAAAGGAAAGGGGAATGACTATAACGCCTTGTGTACGCTTCGGCTATTTGGTCATAGATGTCTTTAATGGCAGCGTAAGGATCCATTTTTAGAATTATATCAGAAATTTAATGGATCTTACATGGTTTTTTGTGCGCCGACCCCTGGGGTCGGAAGCTAGGGATCGGTAAGTAAGACAGTAGTAGCAACAATGATTATCTTGAAAGAAACAAATCTCATATCATCTAAAAATCTTAGGATTAATTTTGATTAACTTATCGTCGTTTTCTTTGGGATTTCCTCGGCCATCGGTATTACTGGTAGTGATATATAAATAATTATCGGGACCCAAAACTACTGCTCTAATGCGGCCAAATTGCCCTTGAAAATGTCTTTTTAAGGATTTATCGGCGATTTTATATTCAAAAAGTGATTCGCCCCTAAGCCCGCCAAAAAAGATGCTCCCGTCCAAGAACACCGCGCCGGCCGGTGCCCAGGTAACATCTTCGCCGGATTGAATAACCGGACTAACCATTCCTTCTTGCTTCTGGTCGCCCTGAATAATCGGCCAGCCGTAATTTTTGCCTCCGCCAGCTGGCGGACCAATAAGGTTTACTTCGTCAAAAGCTTGCGGCCCATGTTCCGTTGCCCAAAGCCTGCCTTGATTATCCCAAGCAAGGCCTTGAGGGTTACGGTGACCGTAGGAATAGACGAGGTTGTTAAAAGGATTGCCGGGCGCCGGTTTCCCAATATCGGTAACCCTTAGAATTTTTCCCGCTAAAGAACTTTTGTCTTGGGCTAAAGAGGGATTCTGGGCATCTCCGGTGGTGATATACAAAAAATTATCGGGCTTGCCCGCCGAAGCTTCAGCGAAGGTGGGTCCAAATTTAATTCTGCCGCCATTGTGATTGACAGCTCCGGGGATAGCATCAACGATAATCTCTTCTTCGGTTAACCTATTATTTTCAAACTTAAATCTGGAGACTCTGTTTAAGGTATTATTTTCGGCACTTGAATAAGAGGAGCTTGAAATGCTCGCTTCGCTCACATTATAAGTGTAATAAAGATAAATATACCGGCTGTTTTGAAAATCAGGATGAACAGCTAAGCCCAAAAGCCCGCCTTCTCCAACGTGCTCAACGCCGCTAATTGGAATTTTCTGTTTGTTTTTGATCAGAAGTAATGTTCCCGGTCTTTCTGTAATCAAAATTTCACCCTGAGCCGAGTCGAAGGGAAGAAAAGCTACCTCCCAAGGAATATTCAGATTTTGTGCAACTACTTCAATATCTTTCTCTGATTGCTGGATTAGCGGAACCTGTCTCTCTGACTGTTTGCTCTGACTGTAAAAATAAACAACCGCAAAAACCCCTCCCAACAATATTATTAGCGCGACGGTAAGGCTAAGACTTTTGTTTCTCAATCTACCGATATTTATTTTTAAAATATTCATAAACTGCTTTAGAGACTTCTGCTATACGGTCTTGCGCGCCTATGGGCGAGCTGCTTTCCGACAGAACTGCAATTATGTAATCGCCGCCCGGTAAATATACTATTCCGGCATCATGAGTAAACCAGCCTATTTCTCCTGTTTTATGAGCTATAATCGTACCTTTAGGCAAATACTTAGGAAGCTTAGTATTTAACCGCTGTCTTTTTAGCAAAGAGAGCATTTTATCCGTGTTCTCTTTATTAGCCAGCTCGACTTTTCTTTTTTCGCTAGAAAAAAGTAAGCTTTGCTTATATAATTTTTCAAAAAATAGCTCCATGTCAGATGGGCTAACCGTAGGTTGACTGCCATCGATTCCTACTTTTGATTCGTTAAATCCATTTGTTTCTAAAAACGCTTTAACAGAAGATAATTTAACTTTTTCGGTAAGAAGCAGCGCTGCATAGTTTTGCGAGACGGTAATCATTTGCTCTAAAGCATCATGGACCGAAAGGGTTACTGTCCCCTCTGTCTGTTCTGCTAAATCCGGCTCAATATAAAATTTCTCATTTAAGACTTTTACATCTTCGCTTAATATCTGATCTTCGCTCCATTCTCCGGCTTGTATCTTATTAAAAACTACCGCCATTACCCACAGCTTATAAAGACTTCCGGCCTCAAAGATTTTACGTTTGTTAAAATAATAGCTCTCGCCCGTTTTTAGGTGCTTAACCGCAATTCCATAAGTACCCTTGGTCTCTCTCAAGGAGCCCTCAACAGCATCGCTTAGACTATTGCCCTTGTTGTTTTGGCCTAAAGGATTAATAAGTCTTATTTTATTTACTGATTTATCTTTATCAAACTGGGTAAATACAAAATACACGCTAATTGCTGCGGCAAAAATCGCGGCTAAAAACCAAACTGTCCTATTCATATCTTAATGCCTCTATTGGCGGCATATTTGCCGCGCGGCGAGCCGGATACCAGCCAAAAAGAATACCTATTCCTCCGGATACTCCAACAGCTAAAATAACCGATGATAAAGAAACGGTAAAAGGCAAGTTAATAAATCTAGAAATCACAAACGAAAGAATTATTCCAAGCAGCATCCCTAAAATTCCTCCGGCAACTGTTAAAAGTACCGACTCTGTTAAAAATTGAGCAATAATCCATTTCTTTTTGGCACCTAAAACAAATTTTCTTGCAAGTCGCAACAGCGCATCGGAAAAGTCGATTCCAACAACAGTAAATCCTCTTTCTACAAAAAGCTTTAGTGCTCGACCAGAGCCGCATCCTAAGTCTAAAACGCGTCCGCCCGGAGGTAAATTGGAAGAAAATTTTTTGACATTTCTTAAAAGGAAAGAGGAATAACCGTAGTGCTTTGTGTATGGCTCGGCTATTTGAGTATAGATGTCTTTAATGGCAACGTAGGGATCCATTTTTAGAATTATATCAGAAATTTCCAGCGATTGAATAC
>JACPTT010000096.1 GCA_016192645.1 Candidatus Levyibacteriota bacterium
AGCTTATTTTTTTCAACAAGACCGGCAACAGTCTGATATTTTCTGGAGCGTGTGCGCTTTTTTCGGTTATCGGTTTTCTGTTTTCGGTTTTCAGCTTCCGGTTCGCCTGTTTTCGGCTCACCGGTTAACTGACTGACCGATTGACCAGATTCTGACAACTGAGAACCGACAACTGATAACCGTTCAAGTTCTTCCTCGGTTGGGCCAATTGCCACAACCCGTTCGCCGCCATGCGCGCCTTTTACCGTCTTTCGGGCTTGTTTTTGCTCTTTTTTTACTTTTGCTTTTTCTTTTTGTTTTTCCTCAAGTTCCTCAACTCCAAGGGCTTTAACTCGTATTTTTCCCATTATTCCACCTTTACTCCCATGCTTCTTGCTGTTCCTTCCACAATCTTCATTGCCGCCTCAACATCAGTAGTATTTAAGTCGTCCATTTTTGCCTTGGCAATTTCTTGGGCTTGGGTTTTTGTGAGGGTTCCGGCAGGCTCTTTTCCCGGTTTTTGCGAGCCTTTTTCTTTTAAAAGCGCTTTTTTAATCATCTCCGCAACCGGCGGTTTCTTGGTAATAAATGAGAAAGTTCTGTCCTCGTAAACCGTTATAACTGCCGGAATAATCGTGCCTTTTTGATCGGCAGTCTTTTCGTTAAAAGCCTTAACAAACTCCATAATCGGTAAGCCATGCTGTCCCAAAGCAGGGCCAACCGGGGGCGCCGGCGTTGCTTCGCCTCCTGGGATATTTAATTTTATAATTGTTTTTACCTTTTTAGCCATCTTGTTTATTTAATTGGCTTATCGCGATGAGATAAGGCATAAAATCCTATATCATACCGGTGTTTTAGTGATCTGTCATTAGGATCCACATGATCCACGCCTGGTGGTAATTCTGTACGTTTTTTGATCTGCACGCCCCATTCACCAATTCCAGGTATTTGGAGAATCGGACGGTGAGAAACCCTTGTAACGATTACTGAGATTCTTCTGTCTCTTTCCATAAATATTTTTTAAAGCTTCGCTACCTGTAAAAAATCTAACTCAATCCTTCGACTTTGCTCAGGGTTTCGCTGGACTACTATTATAATTTAGCCACCTGAAGGAAGTCCAGCTCAACCGGTGTCTCTCGGCCAAAGATTGAAACCAAAACCTTAAGTTTCCCTTTTTTCTCATCAATTTCCGAAATTGTTCCCAAAAAGTCGGCAAAGGGGCCGTCGGTAATTTTAACTGCCTCGCTAACCGAAAAAGCGGCTTTGTAAAGAGGCTCTTCCATTTTCATAAACTTTTGGATTGCCTCAACCTCTTTATCTGAGATTGGCGTTGGTTTGTTGCCCGCGCCCACAAAAGAAGTTACGCCTTGGGTTGTTCGAACTAAAAGCCAGCTCTCATCATCCAAAATCATCCGAACCAAAACATAACCCGGGAAAATGCGCTCTTTTATTGTTTCTTTTTTTCCCTGTGATACCTTGATAGTGTTTCGGGTGGGAACAATAACCTCAAAAATACGATCCACAAACCCTAGGGTTTGCACTCTCTGCATGAGAGATTTTGCCACCTTTTCCTCATGCCCCGAGTAGGTGTGAACAATGTACCACTGCCCTTCTTTTTCAGGCTTTTTTGCTTCCATGCTTTGTTCTGTTTGGGTTGTTGGTTTTTTCATTTAATAATGGTTTCCATAGTTTTCGTAAATAAAAAATCCATTGCTCCAATCAGTAGTCCAACAATAAGACTTACGATAATAACAATAGTCGTGAGCCGCACTACCTCCTGCTGCGTTGGCCAGGTAACCTTTTTCAGCTCTTCCCGCGTTTCTTTTAAAAAAGTTGCAGGGGACACCATCGGTTCATTTTAGCAAATGTAAGTTGACATGTAAAGAGATAAGGAATAGAATAAATAGATGTCTTGAAGTGGGAAGTGTGAGGTTATTGAGCTTGATTTTCTTGAATTCTTGATGTTAAGATATCAATTCCGATTCAATCGGAATCAAATACTCAAAATCAAAGACGTCTCATTTCTCACCTCAAAGATTTCTAATTTATGAATAAAATTCGAAAAGCTGTTATTCCCGCCGCCGGATTCGGCACCCGGTTTCTTCCCCAAACCAAGGCAATGCCTAAAGAAATGCTGCCAATAGTTGATAAGCCCGTTATTCAATATGTGGTTGAGGAAGTAGTTGAAGCGGGTATTGAGGATGTAATTATAGTAACGGGAGCAAATAAACGAGCCATTGAGGATCATTTTGACACTCCGGTTGCTGAACTTTCTCAGTGGCTTGAAATTGGCGGCAAAGAAAAGGCGCTTTCGGAGATAAAAAGAATCTCGGAAATGGCAAATTTTATTTATATTCGTCAAAAAGGACCTTACGGCAATGCCACGCCGATTAGAAGTATTGGACACCTTGTTAACGGAGAACCGTTTCTGGCTTTCTGGGGAGATGAGTTTACCAAGGCAAAACCTTCGCGGGCTACTCAGATGATTGAGACTTACGAAAAATACCAAGGAACGATTTTGGGCGGAGTTAAACTTTCAAAGCCGGAAGATTTTAAGAGATACGGATATGTCAAGGGAGAAGAAATTGAACCCGGAGTTTGGCGGGTTGAAAGGCTGATTGAAAAGCCGGGGAAAGAAAAGGCGCCATCGGATTTGGCAATTGTTGCCAATTATCTTTTAACTCCCGATATCTTCCCGATACTGGAAAGTCAAAAACCCGGTACCGGAGGAGAGTATTATTTGGCTGAAGCAATTGATATTTTGGCAAAAGAAAAACCGGTTTATGCAATAGAAATAAAAGACGCTCATTATTATGATACCGGCAATAAACTCGAGTATCTCAAAACCGTTGTCGAACTTGCTCTTGTGCACCCCGACATAAACGGGGACTTCAGAAAGTTCCTCAAAGAGTTGAAGTTGTGAAAGGAATCTCCTACGCTTTACATTTTTATAGGTTCAGCTTATAATATTTCCTCATGAGTCAAGAACAAGAAAGAGTAGATAATCCCTCCATGGAGGGGCTTGTAGGAATAGCAGGTTCTCTTCCAGCTGGAATCGCAGAACAGTTGAGCTCTGACCTGCAAGAGGAGAACTCTCCTTTTAGGTGGTTTATTGAACAAAGGAAAAAAAATAATCCAGGAGTACTTCTTGCAAATCTAAAGGCAGCAATGGGATTTCAAGAAAAAGACGGTAAGCTCAGGGTACTAAGAGATATTATAGGTCTTATTCGGCATCTTCCTGGCGGACAGGTAGAGACTTACGAGGATAAACTCCTCAAAGAAGAGAAAAAAGGACAATCAGAAGCAGCGTCATATGGCATAGCGAGAATCAAAGGACGCGAATTTGTTCTTTTTGCTACACATTGGGATTTTTTTGCAGGATCAGCAGGGGTAGTTGTAGGCGAAAAACTCAATAAGGCAGCAGAGCTTGCTACAAAAAAAGAAGCTCCTTTGGTTTGCATCTATTCTTCTTCTGGGATAAGACAGCAGGAGAATTTTGCTGCGCTTTTGCAAATGAGCAGAATGGCAGGTGCAATAGGAAGGTTTAAAGAAAGAACTCGCATGCCCTATATTGCCGTTCTTTCGCATCAGGTGTGGGGAGGAATTTCGGCAAGCGCTGTTCCTTTGGCAGATATTACTGTTGCGCTTTCTGGAACAGATTTTGGTTTTGCTGGACCAAGGGTTATCGAAAGTTATGAAATCAAAAAGGTTCCTAAGGGTGCTCAAAGTGCAGAGGCAAATGTCTTGCAAAGAAACATTGATCTTCTTGTAGGAGATGAGAAAGAACTCTTAGGGTGGCTTACTTCTTTTTTAGAGATTACCAATGAACAGGTTCGCAGAAAAAGAGGAGGAAGAGGAAAGGCGGTTCTACCAACTGAGGAGAAAGTGGTATTTTCTCAAAAAAATGCTAAAGAAAAGGAAAACTTATATAAACAGTTTACAAGGTTGAGAGGAGATATAAGACGTCCTGATACAGAATACTTGTTGCAGCACTGTTTTACCGATATAGTACCTTTATATTCCAGGCTTGTCTTCGGAGGCGTTGCGCATTATCCTGCGATTATTGCAGCTTTAGGAAAAATCGGAGAACAAAGGGTTCTTATCATTGGTAATCAACCCTCATACCCAAAAATAGCAGATAAAGTTTTGAAGATTCCTTCTAGTCCCACACCTGCTGATTTTAATTACCTAAAAAGAGTGCTTAGATTTGGGGAGCGCTTGGGTTTTCCTGTTATTTTTTTCACAGACACACTTGGCGCAAAACCAACTCTTGGCGCTGAAGTTGCAGGACAATCCCGAGAGATAGCAGAGGCAATATATGCTGGAATTTCTTATAAACATCCCGTTATTTCAATCATTACCGGGGTTTTGGGAAGCGGTGGGGGATTAGCAACAACACCAATGGGCGATCATATTGCAATGCTTGAAAGCGCAATGGCGTTTGTTGCAGAACCAACATCTGCTACAGCAATTCTTTATAATAAGGCACATCCGCAAAAAGAAGAAGTAGAAGCAACTATAAATGGCATGCGGGCAACCGCTTACGATCAGCTTCAACTTGGTTTGATAGATTCAATTATTGATGAGCCAGAAGGGGGAGCAGAAGAACATCCAAAAGAGACAGCAGAAGCTATAAGCATATGCCTTGCAAGAATTCTTTCCAGAGTCTTGCTTTATTCACCAAAAAAACTGATGGAAAAAAGATATAACAGACTTAGGAAATTAAGTGGTATCCCCTTGAAAAAAACTTGAGGTAATAACAAAATTTCTGCTATACTAAACAATAATGAAACAAAAACTGCCGCTTTTTATTTTTGGAATTCTTGCTTTTTCCTTTTTTGTTTTCTTCTCCTATTTAGTTCACAAAAACATTTTTCTTCAATTTGACTTCGACACTACGGTTAGACTCCAAGACAATATCAGCAGACGTTTTGACGGGGCGTTTTCGCTTTTAAGCCTTATTGGAAATTTTGAGATTGCAACACTATTTTTATTGATAATTCTTATTTTATCAAGAAAATTGCTGTCAATTTTTGTTCTATCTTTTTATGGCGTTTTTCATCTGATTGAGCTCTATGGCAAATCGTTTGTCGAGCAGTTGCCGCCGCCGGAGTTTATGCTGAGGGTGCAAAAAATTTTAGAGTTTCCGCAGTTTCATGTAAGACAGGAGTTTTCCTATCCTTCGGGGCATGCCGGACGAGCGGTTTTTCTCTCGGTTCTTTTAGGGATTATCCTCTTAAGAACAAAAAGGCTTTCCCAAACACAAAAAGTATTCATTATATCGGCATTGATCATTTATGATACTGTCATGTTTACTAGCAGAGTTTACTTAGGCGAGCACTGGGCAAGTGATGTTTTAGGCGGCGCACTTCTTGGAGCAAGTCTTGGGCTCTTAGCAAGCCTTGTGTTATAATCCCGCTTATATGAGTTTTGCGGAGCTTCCGGGAAAATATCCGGCAAGTACAGAACTTATAGGAATCATTAAAAGAAAGCAAGAAGGGAATGGAGATTTTCAGATGCCGCTGGTTGTTATTTTGGCAAGCGTGTTTGCCGAGGAAGGGTCACTTGGATTAAGAGGATTAATGACTTCTTTTAATGACCTTAGAGGGATTAATCCCTCTAGACTGGAGATTGATCCAAGACGGGATTTTTTGGAGCAGATTCCAAGAGAGTTTCAAGTTCCAATGAGAAAAAATCTTGCGTTGATTGTTTTTGGTCTTTCAATAAGGTCGCTTCATGAAATGTTGTTAGAAGGTAGCTTTGATGGTGGATTTTGGTGTGATATGCATAACCTAGTAATCTCCGGCACACACTTCCCAAAATTAAAAGTTAGAGGAGAAA
>JACPTT010000083.1 GCA_016192645.1 Candidatus Levyibacteriota bacterium
TTGTTCAAAATAATCAAGGAGCGTATAGGGGGGCTCGCCGGGCTTTCGTCCGTCAAAGTATCGCGAATAGTTTTCGATACCATTCACATAGCCAACTTCACGAATCATTTGCAAGTCAAAATTGGTTCGTTGAATAAGCCGTTGTGCTTCAAGATCCTTTTTTTCGCTTTTTAATTCCTCAACTCGCTGAGCGAGGTCTTTTCTAATCTGGGAGAAAACCGAATCGTAGGAGCGCGGATCGGTCATATAATGTTTGGCCGGATAAATAACCGTTGAGTTTAGCTCATTACTTAAATCGCCGGTAAGCGGGTTAAGCTCGCAAATTCTTTTGATTTTTTCGTCTTCTATTTCAACCCGTACTCCCAAATCCGAGTAAGCCGGTAAAAGGTCAATTGTTTCGCCGCGTACCCTAAAAGTCCCGCGCGAAAATGTGTAGTCGTTACGCGTATACTGAAGATCGGTTAACCGCTCAAGCACGCCGCGTTGGGAAGTTTGCATGCCAGTTTTAAGTGTAAGAACAAATTTTTCGTATTCAAGCGGCGATCCAAGATTGTAAATGCAAGAAACCGAGGCAACAACAATGACATCATGTCTAGTGAGAAGATTGGTTGTTGCAAAAAGCCTTAGTTTGTCAATCTCCTCGTTTATTTCAACTTCTTTCTCAATATAGGTGTCGGTTTGGGGAATATATGCCTCGGGCTGATAGTAATCATAATACGAAACAAAATAGCAGACCGCGTTATTTGGAAAAAACTCGCGGAATTCCTGATAAAGTTGGGCAGCCAAAGTTTTATTATGCGAGATAATAAGGGTTGGTTTTTGCAGGTTTTTAATAACGTTTGCCATGGTAAAGGTCTTGCCGCTGCCGGTAACTCCTAAAAGAACCTGATATTTTTTGTTATTCTTGAGGTTTTTTGTCAGCTTGGCAATTGCCTGCGGTTGATCGCCGGTTGGCTTAAAATCGGAAACAAGCTCAAATTTCATTTGGATGTATTTTAGCATATTGACCTATTTTGCACGCATTTGTCTTATTGACAAAATAAGCGAAATTTTCGTATAAATTAAACATAGTTTCGTAAACTCATTATAAATATGCCTGGAGTGATGTACAAAAAGGAGAGAGAGGTTTTGGAGTATCTTGCCCAGTTTCAAAAGCAGTACGGTTATTCTCCAACTCTTAGAGAAATGGCCGTTGCGACAAATCACCGCAGCGTTTCAACAATCCATGCGATTATTCGTTCTCTTGTTGAGAAAGGATATGTAAAAAAGGTCGAGGGCAATACCCGGGTTCTTCAAATTATCGACCCAAAAATGACCGATGTTGCCCTTGGCAAATTGCCTTCGGTTGAACTGCCGCTAATGGGTTATATTGCCGCGGGAAAACCATTGGAACCCTACACCGATCCAAACGCAACATTTGCGGTTTCGGCCTCAATGATTTCCGGTCAAAAAACCGCCTTTGTCCTGCAAGTGAAAGGAAATTCAATGATCGAAGACGGTATTTTAGAGGGCGATTATGTTGTAATTGAAAAAGTCAACGAAGCAGCCGAGGGTGAGATTGTGGTGGCAATTGTTGATGATAATTTGGCAACGCTTAAGCGATTTTACAAGGAAGATGGTCGGGTGGTACTTAAGCCGTCTAATTCGAGCATGGAACCAATTTACCCCAATTCAATTCATATCCAGGGCCGGGTTGTGGGGCTAGTTAGGAAATTTCAGTAATTTCAGCTTGTGGTTTATATACCAAAGAGCCCCAAGAATTAAAATAACTCCAATTAGTATCTCGAACTTCCTAAAATATACTTCCAAAGAATGCCAATTTTCTCCAAGAAAAAATCCAATATAGGTTAGAAACGCGGACCAAATGAGCGAGCCAAGAAATGTGTAAATAGAGAATTTCCAGACATTCATTTCCGAAAGCCCGGCGGGAAGGGAAATAACCGTTCGAACTGCCGGTAAAAGTCTTGAAAAAAACGCAATGCTGCTGCCGTATTTTTTAAACCAGTGGATTGAACGAAGATATTCATGTTCTGTAAACAGAATAAATTTTCCATATTTTTTTACAAGGCTTAAGGCGATGTGTTCTTCTAAATAATACCCAAGGTAATAAGCAAACAACGAACCGACAAGGTTTCCAAAGGCGCCGGCAAGAACAACCAGCGTAAAAGATAATTCGCCGCGGCTTGCCAAAAATCCGGCAAACGGCATGGTAATTTCTGAAGGTATTGGGATAAGTGCCGATTCAAGAGTCATGAGGAGAAAAATTCCCAAGTAGCCGGAATTTTGGATAAATTGTATAATAAGGCTTGTTAGAAACTCGATAATTTGTTCAATCATTTAAGCAATATGGGTAATTTATATATTGTAGCAACACCAATTGGCAATTTACAAGACTTAAGTTTACGGGCAATGGAAGTCCTAAAAAGAGTTGAATTTATTGCCTGCGAGGATACAAGAAGATGCGGGCTTCTTATAAAACATATCGGTCGCATTTCACCGCCAACTCTTCTTTCTTATTATGAAGAAAATGAGCTTACGAGGATTCCCCAAATTATAAA
>JACPTT010000086.1 GCA_016192645.1 Candidatus Levyibacteriota bacterium
TTGCGCTGGGGATAAAATCAACTTCTGAGGTTTTTATTCTTTTATGTAATTCACTAGCAACATGCGGTGGGAAAATAATATCGTTTGTTCCCTCAACAACAAGCGTTGGAACAGAGATTCTCTTAAGAAGAGAAGTTGCATCAAACCCTAGAATCTGCTCGCAGGTAAGTAGATAGCTTCTAAGCGAGGTATGAAGAATGTCGGCAAGAATTCTTTTTGGATCATAATCCCAGGTTCCAATAAATTTTTTATAATCAACATGCCCTGCTCTGCCAATATTTGGCACGTGATTTGCAAAAATTGAGACAATCTTATTGATAAGAACATTGTGGGCAAGTTTTTTGCCAAAATACGGCGGTTTGTAGCTTGTATCAACAAGAATAAGTGCACGTTTTTAGAGTATGTTCCTTCAAGAGCAATGGCAACCATTCCTCCAAAGCAATGGCCAACAAGAACCGGTTTTTCTATGCCTTCTTTTTCCAAAACAGAAAGAACATCTTTTACAAAGTTCCCAAGTTCATAGGCAGATTCATTATCCGGGCGGCCAGATAATCCATGACCTCGTAAATCCAGCGCAAGGGTTGGGAATCCCAAGTTTCTCAGAGTCTCTCTTTCACTTTTCCAGGCCGTAAGGTCGGAACCTAGGCCGTGCAAAAATACCAGATATCTTTTTTTGTGCGGCGAGGGATCGATTTCATAAGAAATAGATATTTTATCAAAGCTTTTGATTGAATTTGCAACAGACATAAAAATATCATAACATAGCCTCATATTTTGTGCTATACTATACCGCATGGCAAGAGTTAAAAACAATAACCACAAAAGAAAAATTGTTAAGCTCAAAATCACCGCTTCTTGGAAGAATATATTTCTTTATGGGTTTTTATTGCTTTTTTCCCTCTTTCTCTTTCTTGGTTTTACCCAGCCGCTCGAGCAGTTAAAAACAGTGCCGCTCTCCCAAGTCATTTCCGAGGTTAAAAAGGGCGAAGTAACTCAAATTGCGGTTTTGGATAATAAACTTACGATTACCACTAAAAAAGAGGAAAAAGTTCAAAGCTTTAAAGAGCCGGGATCAAACCTTTATCAGATATTTCAAGATGCCGGGGTTTCAAAAGAAGCCCTAGATAAAACAAATATTACTATTAAAGATGAAACAGGGCTTAATACTTGGGTTAATGTTCTCTCGGCAATTCTGCCGGTTGCTCTTATGGTTGCCTTTTTCTACTTTTTGTTTCGCCAGGCAAGAGGGGCACAGGAGAGTATTTTTTCCTTCGGCAAGTCTTCGGCAAAACTTTTTAGCAAAGATACGCCGCGGACTACTTTTTCGGATGTTGCCGGCGTTGATGAGGCAAAACAGGAGCTAACCGAAATCGTTGATTTCCTCAAAAATCCGGGGAAGTACAAGGCAATAGGGGCGCGTACTCCTAAAGGAGTTCTCATGGTTGGTCCATCCGGTACCGGAAAGACCCTTCTTGCTCGAGCAACGGCTGGAGAAGCAAATGTTCCGTTTTTCTCAATGGCAGGCAGTGAGTTTATGGAGATGTTGGTTGGAGTAGGCGCTTCTCGGGTTCGTGATTTGTTCAACACCGCCAAAAAAGCCCAGCCGGCAATTATTTTTATCGACGAGGTTGATGCAATTGGCAGACAGCGGGGCGTTGGGATTATGGGGGGACACGACGAGCGCGAGCAAACCCTGAATCAGATTTTAGTTGAAATGGATGGATTTACCCCAAACGAACAGCTGGTGGTTATTGCGGCAACCAATAGACCCGATGTTTTGGATCCGGCACTGGTTAGACCGGGACGGTTTGACAGGCGCGTTATGTTGGATATGCCAGATGTAGAGGGCAGAAAATCAATTCTATCAATTCATGCCAAAGGAAAGCCGTTTGCTTCGTCGGTTGATTGGGAAAAAGTTGCCAAACGAACAGTAGGATTTTCGGGTGCGGATTTGGAAAATATGTTAAACGAGGCAGCTATTATGGCAGCACGCTTAAACAAAAAAGTTATTGATATGAAAGATCTTGAAGAATCCGCAACTAGAGTAAAATTAGGTCCTGAGAAAAAGCGCCTTCAGTCAGAAGAAGATCGGAAAATGACTGCTTATCATGAAGCAGGACATGCTTTAGTTTCTTGGTTTATGCCGCACATGGATCCAATCCACCGAATTTCAATTGTCAGCCGAGGAATCTCTTTAGGCCACACTATGATGGAGCCAACCGAGCATGTTCATGAGACAAAAACAAGACTTTTGGAACAGGTTGCGGTAATGCTGGGAGGAAGAGCTGCTGAGAGTCTTGTGTTTTCGGAGATGACAACCGGCGCATCGGACGATATTGCCAAAGCAAGCCAAATTGCGCGAACAATGGTGGTTGAATTTGGCATGAGTAATCTTGGGCCAATCAACTTAGACGGAGAACACCGCCACTTTTATGAGCCGACAAATGTTTCACCCGCAATGGCGGCAAAAATTGATGGGGAGATTAAAAAGATAACCGATAAATGTTACAAAAACGCCGTTGATATTCTTAGGAAGTTACGAGAAAAACTTGATGGGTTGGCAGAGGAGTTAATGAAGAAAGAAACAATTGAACAAGAAGAGTTCCTAAGAATAATCGGCCCCAAACCCAAAGCCGCCCTGGCAACCGTAAAGGTTTGATCCTCAAAACTTTATAGAATGATATAATGTTTGCATGCAAAGATTTGTTCTCATCGACGGCAATGCCATTTTGCATCGGGCGTTTCATGCTCTGCCTCCTTTAACTTCAAAAAACGGCGAACTGGTAAATGCGGTTTACGGCTTTTTCTCAATGTTTCTAAAAATTTTACAAGATGTTAAGCCAACGTATCTTGCCGTTTGTTTTGATCGGGCAGCGCCAACTTTCCGCCAACAATTATATGTCGGATATCAGGCTCAGCGGCCCAAAACCGCAGATGAGCTCGTTCCGCAAATCGATCTGATTCATAAAATTTTAGAAAAAATGAAGGTTTCAATCTTTGAAATCGATGGATATGAGGCAGACGATTTGATAGGCACGATTGCCTATCAAATTCAAAATTCAAAATTTAAAATTCAAAATTTAGAGGTAATTATTGTAAGCGGGGATCGGGATATGTTGCAGCTTGTCAACTCCCATGTAAAAGCTTTGATGCCTATAACCGGAATTACCAAAATGCAGCTTTTTAATTCGGAAGCGGTTGAGGAAAAATATGGGATTAAACCAACGCAAATTGTTGATTATAAAGCCTTGGTAGGGGATGCTTCGGATAATTATCCGGGAGTTTCGGGAATTGGGCCAAAAACCGCATCAAACCTTCTTAAAGAATTCAAAACCCTGGAAAAAATCTTTCAATCTCTCTCTGAAATTAAAAAGAAAAATGAAGGTTTGGCAAAAAAACTGGCAGAAGGAGCAGAAGCGGCAGGTCTTGCCAAAAAACTGGCAGAAATTGTCACCGATGCCCCGATTACTCTAGATATAGAAAGATGCTCTATTGTGCATTTTGATATGGAGGGTGCGAGAGAGAGTTTTGAAGAATTAGGTTTTAAGAGTTTAGTAAAGCGATTATTAGCCTCGGGCTTACGGGAAGATCAAGAAGGAAACAATCAGCTTGGATTGCTTGATAAAATCGCCTCTTCGTAGCTCAAATCATTTTCCTCTCGTTTTGGAGGTTCGAAGATGGTTTTAGCCGCGTGTTCTAATCCATATCCACATAATATTCCATATGAATCACCAGCAGCTCTTCTTAGGCTATATAGCGGAAAGTATTGAGTTTCTGGTATAGTGCGAACAGGGCTTTGCTGAACTTCTTTTGTAATCGGTATAGAAATATTCTCTTTTACCGCAGAAAAAAGAGCAAGAATTTCTGCTAATCTCCTGCCCTGATTTATTTTGTCCAAAATAATTGCTTGGTCCTGGGGCGATAAGCCACGAACAATTCCTACTTCCTCCGAGTTTAAGATTGGTTTTGTTTCAACAGATGGCATAATTCTCTTCTACTTCAAACTTTTACAAATGTCAAGTCGGCATAGTATAATCTGGTTATGGAGGGAATTCAAGCGGTGATTTTTGATCTGGATGGACTTTTAATTGCCTCGGAAGATCTGTGGCGGGAAACAGACATAGAGTTGTTAAAAAGACGAGAAATTGACTACGATATAAAAATAAGAAGCCGGATTCGAGGACTTGGACAAAAAGAAGCGATAGAACTCTATAAAAAGGAGTTTGGGGTCAAAGGCGATATTCAGACTTTAATCAAGGAACGGCGAGCTATTTTTTATTCTTTAGCCAAAAATAGGTTAAAACTTTTGTCAGGCGCTGGAAAACTCACTCAAGAACTCTATAATAGAGGTTACAGCTTGGCAATTGCAACCGGAGGACATACAAAGAAAAAAATTCAAGAGATTTTGACGCAATTTGGACTCGAGAATTATTTCTTGGTTCTTATATCAAGCGATGAGGTTGAGAACGGAAAGCCGGCACCCGATGTTTATCTTGCTTCTGCAACCCGCTTAGGGGTTCAACCCCTAAACTGCTTGGTTTTGGAGGATGCGGTAAATGGAGTTTTAGCAGCAAAAAACGCCGGAATGAGAGTTTTTGGAGTAAATCGGGATTTGGGAATCAGAAATCTGTTAAAAGAAGCAGGTGCGGAAAGAGTATTCAAAAGCCTTAATGAAATAAGGCTTTAATTGTTCGATTGTTTCATTGTTAAATTGTTCTTGGTAACAATAGAGCAATCGAGCAATATAACATTAAGTTATGAAAGTTGCCTTGGTTCATGATTACATAAAAGAGTATGGGGGGGCGGAGAGGGTGTTGGAGGCATTAACAGAGATTTATCCTGATGCCCCAATTTATACTGCCTTTTACCAAAAAGGCCAAGCCTGGGAGGTATTTAAAAACTGTGACATTCGGGTTTCCTGGGCGCATTATATTCCCTTTTTTTCAACCTTGTTTCATAGCCCTTTGCGGTTTTTAGCTCCTCTTATCTGGGATAGTTTCGATTTTTCTCAATATGATGTAATTATTTCTTCGGCTAGCTGGTTCGTTACCAAAGGATTCGGTACTAGAGGAACTAATCGGAAAAAACCAATTGAAATTTGCTATTGCCATACGCCCCCTCGCTATCTTTATGGATACCAGACATCAATAAACAGCAATTTTTTACCGGTTAAAATCTATGCCCATTTAGTCAATCATTTTATGCGTCTTTACGATTTTTCCGCTTCCCAAAAAGTAAATTATTTCATTGCCAATTCTTACGAAGTTTCAAAAAGAATTAAGAAATTTTATAGAAGAGACTCAACAGTAATTTATCCGCCGGTGGAACTGCCTCAATTCAAAATTCAAAATTCAAAAATCAAAAATACAAATCAAAGTTCAAAAATAGACAGCTATTATCTGGTTGTTTCGAGGATTGTCGGAGGTAAGGGGCTGGAGTTGGCGGTTGAGGCGGCAAACAAATTGAAGGTGCCGCTTAAGATTGTAGGCAGTCCCGCCGGATACTCAAATGTTTATGGTAAGCTTTACAAAAAAGCCGGGCCAACAGTTGAATTTTTAGGTTTTGTTTCCGATGAAAAGTTAGCCCAACTTTACGCCGGGGCAAAAGCTTTTTTGGCACTTTCGCAGGATGAGGATTTTGGCATAACCCCGGTTGAAGCAATGAGTGCTGGAACTCCTGTTATTGCTTATCGGTCGGGAGGATTTCAAGAAACGGTTATTGACCCTTCGGCAAGCTCAGGGCAAGCGGCAACCGGAATATTTTTTGATGAACTTACAGTTGAAAGTTTAGTAAAAGCAATAAAATCCTTTGACAAGCTCAGGATTAATGCAGAAGACTGCATTAGACAGGCGCAAAA
>JACPTT010000047.1 GCA_016192645.1 Candidatus Levyibacteriota bacterium
TATTAGTGAGAGGCAGTGCTATACTAAATATGGATTGCAAAATTATAAGTAGTAATATATGCGTTATTCAAAGCTTTTTGGAAAAACGATAAAAGAAGCCCCAAAAGATGAAGTTGCCGCAAACGCAAAGCTTCTATTACGAGGGGGATTTATCGACAAATTGATGGCGGGATCTTATACGCTTCTGCATCTAGGTAGAAGAGTTGAGCAGAAAATAGAGCAGATAATCAGAGAAGAAATGAATACTACGGGAGCGCAAGAAGTTCTTATGCCCCTACTTCATCCCAAGGAAATCTGGAATGAAACAGGCAGGTGGGATTCGGCTCGCGAAGTTATGTATCAATTCAAAAAAAATGACAAGGAATATGCTCTTTCATTTACACACGAAGAAATAGTCATGGATCTGGTGAGGAAGCATATTAGCAGTTATAAAGATCTTCCGGTTAAAATTTATCATTTTTCAACCAAGTTTAGGGACGAAAAGCGAGTCAAATCAGGAATTCTTCGAGGAAGAGAATTTTTAATGAAGGATTTATATAGCGTTCATGTTTCGGAAGAAGACATGACGAAGTACTACCAAGAAGTAATAGAGGCGTATAAAAGAATCTTTAAAAGGATGGAACTGGATGCAATACTTACTCAGGCGGCAGGCGGAGTCTTTACCAAAGGGAGTACTCATGAATTTCAGGTGATCGTAGATTCAGGAGAGGATGAAATTGTTTACTGCCCGGGCGGTGATTTTTCCGCCAACGCAGAGGTGAGTTCGGTAAAAGAAGGCAAGCAATGCGATTTGGGTCATGGCCCGCTTAAAAAAGCAAAGGCAATCGAGGTCGGAAATATTTTTCCTCTCGGAACATATTATTCAGAAAAAATGAAAGCATTGTTTACCGATCACAGCGGTCAAAAAAAACCTGCCTGGTTTGCGAGCTACGGAATAGGCCTTACAAGGGCAGTGGGGGCGATTGTTGAGGTGCATCATGACGATAAGGGAATAGTTTGGCCGGAGTCGGTGGCACCATATTCGGTTCACCTGATCGAAATCCGAAATCCGAAATCCGAAATCCGAAATTCTGCCGATGAAGTGTATGCTAGATTACAGAAAGAAGGCATTGAAGTTCTCTATGATGATCGGGAGGATATATCGGCGGGGGAAAAATTTGCCGACGCGGATTTAATCGGAATCCCGATTCGCTTAGTAGTTTCGGAAAAGACTCAAGATAAGATAGAATGGAAGAAAAGAAACGAACAAAAAACGCAACTTTTGTCGGTTGATGCGATAGTTAAAAGGTTTTAAAACAGGGAGAGGTTGAAGACGTATTTGTTTATCTAAATGGTAGCAACAGCTGAAGCAATTAGGCCAAGAGACAACGTTCTTTTAGTTTCAATTCCAGACTGGGTTATTCAGGCGCGCGACAGCAAAGATCCTCTTCTTTGTTTTGGCAGGGAAATTCCTCTTCATGGCGAGGGGTATCTCGCAAATCTAGTCCGCATTTTGAGTCATACTTCAGCGGAGAGACAAATTAATAGATCTACTTTAACACAAGCAGTATATCCAGATCTTACCGATCCCAAATATGCAGACTTGCGATTATCTGTATGTTTGACCGAAGCGAGGCGTCGATTTAGAAAGTTGGGACTTGAGGTAGTAAATCCGATTTTTCACAAAGAGAGGGCGCAAGGCATAGAAGCACTATATTTTATAAGAGAAGGAAATTTTAACCACGTGGTTTTTGAAGCTTCGTTCTCTCCAAAGAAACCTCCTAGTGTGGGTTTGGGGCCGGAGCAGTTTGAGGAATTCTTTAACATACATAAAAATACAGTATATGCCTATGTATTAGGAATAGTTCATGATCCAACCGAGGCCGAAGATATTACTTCTGAGGCGTTCCTACGGGCATGGAGAGCAAGAGATCATCATCGTCTTCTTATACCGTTTAATGCCTGGCTTAAGTTAATAGCAAAACACATCATTATTGATGGATGGCGTACAAAAAAGCAAGACTATTCCCTTGAGCAGTTCCCTAATATAAGAAGCAGGGAAAGGACTCCGGAGGATGCGATTGATCATATGTCCGTATCGGATCAATTGAGAGCTGTAATTGCTGATTTGACCCCCGATCAAAGGCGGGTGTTAACGCTCCGTTTTTATGAAGGATATTCAAATGAAGAGATCGAAGCTCTTTTAGGAAAGAAATCTAGTGCAGTCAGGGCGCTTCAATTTAGGGCACTAAAACGTCTTTGCAAATTGCTTACCGATCAAGACCCGGAATTACGAAATAAAGAAAAAGGAAAAAGAAAGAGATTAAAAAGGTAAGGAGCTAGCCTCAACCCAGGGGGTCGAGCTTAAAAAAAGGTTGACCTAATCACCCAAAACAAGGTCCGACCTCGCAAGAAGAAGGGTTTAAAACAGGGAGAGGTTGAAGACGCGGATCCAGAAAAAAACGTAGAGAACAAGGAATGTCACGCCCAAAGCCATAAAAATTGGACGAGAAATTTTTAAACCGCCACCCATTTTTTCTTTCTTTGCCGCATTTGCCACAAACCCGGTTGCAATATGAACCTCTTGCGGATTGGGAGTAGGTTCTGTGGTTTGAACAGGCGGCGGTTGTGGTTCGGGTTGTTGCGAAAGAGGTGAGGGTTCGGGAGATTGTGGAATTGCAGCCGGGGGAGGAGTTGGTTCTTGAGTTGGTGGTTGTTGAGGAGGAGGCGAAGCAGGCTCGCCTTGCTGAGGCTCCGGCGAAGCAAGCGGCGAGGCGGGCTTGTCCGCCGAAGCCCCGCTAAGCGGGGCGGAGGCAAGAGGAATGGTTGTTCCCATCACGCGTTCGTATGCTTCTTTAAGTTTTGGGTCAAGCCCTGAAAGTTGGTTTTTTGGATCCATGTTTGGATGTTTTTGAAGTTAGAAATGAGAATTTATTGAACTTGATTTCTTGAAGTCTTGAATTCTAGATATCAAGATTCAAAAACTCAAAATCAAAGAAATCCCACTTCCCCACATCAAAAATTCTACTAAAAATATAGTCTTATATCCCGCACCATTTGTCAAGTGGTTCATCAATAAGGTATACTTTATTTCAATATGAAAATTATTGTTACTCATGCCTCGCCCGATTTAGACGCCATAACTTCTGTTTGGCTAATCAAGAAATTTTTGCCGGGATGGGAGGAGGCAGAATTAAAGTTCGTCCCAGCAGGGGAAAGAATTCGGTCATCGGTTCTCAGTTCTCAGTTCTCAGATTCTAGTCGATCAGTTGATCAGTCAACCGGTAAACCGACAACAGAAAAACCCGTATCTGAAGACCGACAACAGAAAACTGATAACAGAAATCCCATCGAAAAAATCGGGGAGGATGAGGTGATTCATGTTGATACAGGACTTGGGCCTTTGGACCATCATCAAACCGCATCAGACGCGGTATGCGCGGCGAGTTTGACGTGGGAATACATTAAAAAAATTCAAAATTCAAAATTCAAAATTCAAAATTTAGAGTCGGAAAGTGAAAGAGTTAAAGATCAGAAGGAGGCGATTGAGAGGATGGTGAAGGTAGTTGTTGATATCGATCATTTTAAGGAAGTTTTTTGGAAAGATCCACTGGCAGACTACCACGAGTTTTCGCTGAAAATAGAATTTGGGCGGAGAAAGAAATAGCACAGAATGGAACAGAATTTAAAACAAGGTTTGGTAAGGGAATTGGTTTTGAGACAATAAATGATTCGGTTATAAAACTTGCCCAGAAAATGGGATATGCGGTAGTTGTTCGCAAAGATCCGAGAAAAGGATATGTGAGGATCAAGGCGCGGCCTTCCGAAACTAGAAGTTCGAAACTAGAAGTTCGAAACGAAGATATAAATTTAACATTAACTTATGAGAAATTAAGGAAAATGGACCCGGGTGCAACTTGGTTTTTGCATATCTCAAAAAAAATGCTCTTGAACGGAACGGTTAAAAATCCTAAAATGAAACCAACAAGGTTGAGTTTGGAAGAAATAATTAAGGTGCTAGAAAACATATGAGCGATTGTATTTTTTGTAAAATTGCCAATCGGGAAGTTCCAAAGGAGTTCACCTATGAAGATAGCGATGTTATGGTATTCCCGGATATTAATCCGGTTAAGCCGATTCATTTATTGATTATGCCAAAAAAACACATCAGGGATTTTTCTGAATTGGCGGATAATTCACTATTAGATAAACTTCGAATTGTCATTCAGAGAATGATCAAGGAGCAAAAGCTCGAGAATAGAGGTTATCGCCTGGTAGTCAATGGGGGAGGCGCTCAAATAATTGACCATCTTCATATTCACCTTCTGGGGCCGCTGGGTAAAGCTGCCTCAATGTAAATTGTTTGTTTACACCACCTGGGATTTGAGGTAAAATAGAA
>JACPTT010000088.1 GCA_016192645.1 Candidatus Levyibacteriota bacterium
CGATAAGATAGGTTTGCGCCGCTTCGGGGAATCGCCTTTTTAATTCTTTTATTCTTTCTATAGCCTCATCATTGTTCTCTGCTGGTAGCGCCCCTTTTCCTTCGGTAAGCCCATCAGCTTTAACAAACCAAGCTTGATTTGATTGACTCTTAATATATAAAATTCCTTCTTCTTCAGTACGACAAACCTTAAAAGAAGGCTGCAGAAGCCCTTCTGCTTGCCCAAACTCACGTTCCCAAATTTTGCTCCACTCGATTTGTCCGGCAGCTCTTGTGGGCCCTATCACTGGCACCCCAATTTTTAAAAGTGCATCAACAACACCGGCAGCTACAGCGTTGTCTTGAGCAACGTCAACAAGAAGTTTGGATCCTCTCTCTATTTCTCTTTGGCAAATTTCAACGATTTTGTCAACGTTTGTAGTTTTTAAATCGGGGAATAATTCTACTGGTTTATCGGTATTCATCCGCATGGCGTCGTTACCGGGGATTGCAATTAAACGGTTTACGTCGGGGGCATACTTATCAACAAGCGCATGACCTCTTCCTCCTCCGTCAACAACTACAGCAACTCGTTCTTTAGCCATTTATTATTAAGCTAATATCACAACTATCGAGCGTTGTCTAGTAGTAGGATTAGCTAGGACGATCCCGGAGCGGAATAGCTAGGACGAAACGGTACTAGTGCCAGAAGGCGCGGCGGTTGGTAAAGATCATGGCGATTCCCGCGTTGTTTGCAGCATCGATTGAAGTCTGATCATTAACCGATCCTCCCTGCTGAACAATTGCCGCAATTCCCGCTTTTGCGGCAAGTTTGACCGAATCATCAAACGGAAAAAAACTGTCGCTTGCCAAAATAGCACCTTTTGCGTATTTTCCTGCCTGCTCAAGAGCTATTTTAGCTGAGCGAACTCTTGATGTTTGTCCCGAGCCAATGCCCCTTGTCATGGGTAAGTTCTTATCAACCACAATAACCGCGTTTGATCGGATTCGGCAAATAAACTTCCAGGCAATTCTCATTTGCTCAAGTTGTTTTTTGGTTGGCTTTTTTGCTGTTACGACTTTCCAATCCTTAAAGCTTTTCTCAACTTCATGATCAGTAGTCTGTACAGCAAATCCCCCATTAATCCATTTGTAGTTCAAACTTTTGCCCTTTGACTTTTGCCTTTTGACTTTGCTAAAAGTATAGATTCCCATGCTTTTCCTTACTTTTTGAAGAAGTTCGAACGCTTCTTTAGTAATATCGGGACACGCCACAATATCGATATTGGCTTTCCGCATGTCTTTAAACGCTTCGATAATGTGTACAGCCCTAAGGGTCAGTTTGGAATTTAGAACAATAACTCCTCCAAATGCCGACTCTGGATCAGCCTCAATCGCCCGTCTTAATGCCTGTTCAACTCTTTTTCCAAGCGCGATTCCGCAGGGACTGTTATGTTTGATAATGGCGGCGGCGGGCTCATTAAAAAAGCTCACTGATTCAAGTCCAGCGTTGATGTCGGTCAGGTTAACAAACGATAATTCTCTTCCCCATCGGCGTTTTAGATTTGCAAGAGGTGATTTTGTGTTCGGTTGTAAATAAAACGCTGCTTTTTGGTGAGGATTTTCGCCATAGCGAAGATCTAAAATTTTTCTTCCGGGAAGATTCAGTTCGTTTGGGAAAAGTTCGCCAGTATTTAAATAGCTAGCGATTTGAGCATCATATAGCGAAAGATGGGCAAAGGCTTTGGCGGCAAGTTTTTTACGGAACCGCTGCGAAACTGTTTTTTTCTTTAACCTCTCTCCTACTTGTTTATAATCCTTTGGATCGATGATGACAAACACATGTTTAAAATTTTTTGCGGCCGCTCGTATCATGGTTGGGCCGCCAACGTCAATATTTTCAATAGAATTTTTTTGTTCAAACGGGTAGAGATTGCAGACAACAATATCAATGGGCTTAATATTCAGTTGTCGCGCCTGACGGCGATGTTCGTTATTGCCGCGGTCAAAAAGGATTCCGCCCTCGACCTGAAAGCTTATGGTTTTTATCCGACCGTTGAAACTTTCGGGATTTTTGGTTATTTCTTGAATTGGGATAACGGGGATTTTATTTTCGGCAAGAACTTTTGCGGTTCCGCCTGTTGAGATGATTCGAAAGCCTAAATCAGTGAGTGTTTTTGCAAACTCAATAATTCCAGTTTTATCAAATACACTGAGCAGTGCATACTTTGGGGATTTTCTTGCCATGCTATTTTGGGGCAGTTTGAACTTTTATTTTAGCAAATTTTCTTTTGCCAACTTTAATTAACATGTTGTCGACTGGCATGATTTGTTCGGGATTTAAGACTTTTTTATTATTTACTTCTACTCCACCTTGGACAACTAATCTTTTTGCTTCCGAACGGCTTTCTACTAGCTTAGTTTGAATCAGAATATCTTCTATCCAACGGCCGGAATCAAATGCTTCTGCACCAAACTCAAAAATTTTGATATTATCTGGTAGTTCTTTTTGCTGGACGGTTTTTTCAAAATACTCTTGTGTGGTTTTTGCTACTTTGGCAGAATATAATTCGCGAATAAGTTCATGAGCTAATTGTTTTTTTATATTCATTGGATTTTCGCCCGCTTTTAATTTTTTTTCAACTTCCGAAACTTTGCTCATGGGAACATTGGTGGCAAGCATATAGTACTGAACAATAAGATCGTCGTTAATTGCCATTACTTTAGCGTACATATCATTTGCTTCATCGGTAATCCAAATTGCATTATTCCAGGTTTTACTCATCTTTCGGCCATCGGTGCCCATTAAAAATTCAGTCGCAATAATAAAGGATTCTTTACTGCGCAAATCTTTTTGTAAAGTTCTTCCCGCCTGCATATTAAAAGTTTGGTCGGTACCGCCAATCTGAACGTCGGTATCAAGATAATAGCTGTCATATCCTTGAAGTGCTGGATAGAGTGCCTCATGAAGTCCCACTCTCTTGCTTTCGCCCAGTCTTTTTTTAATAAGTTCTCTGCTTGCGAAATCGCCAAAGGAAAAACGGTGGGCGATTTTGATAAATTCTGAAAGTGGCAATTTTTGCAGCCATTCGCTGTTGTATTTTATAGATACTTTCGAAAAATCTAGAATTTTCTCAGCCTGCTTTTTGTAAGTTTTGAAGTTTTCTTCAATTTGCTCAGAAGTAAGTACTGGCCGTTCGCTATCTTTATCTGAGGTATCACCGATTAGCGCCGTAAAGTCCCCAATTAAAAAAGTTACGTTGTGTCCAAGTTCTGCGAAAGCCTGAAGTTTTCGTAAAGATACGGCGTGGCCTAGGTGAATTTTTGTGGCGGTTGGATCGATGCCCAGATAAACGTTAAGTTTTTTTCCCGAACGAAGAAGGTTTTTTAATTTTTCTTTATTTGGGATAATATTTGCGACTCCCCTTGTTAATAATTCCTCAATCTTGTCCATAGCCTCAGTATATAACAATTTAACTCGAGTTTGCAACTCTCGTTAAACAGTTATGTACCCAAAATAATTATTTTAAGTTGTAAGTTATAGTATTTTGGATATAGCATATTTTGTAAATTGTCATCGGTTTGCTATACTATTTAATATGGCTTTCAGAAGCAGGAGACGTTTTCGACATGGTTCCTCTTTTAATATTTTCCTGCTAAGCCGACTTACCCGACTTGCTTTTTTTGCCCTTGTTGGTTTTATTTTTGTGATGCTTATTCTTTTTTTGTGGTACAGCCGCGATTTACCAACTCCGGGTAGACTTTCCGCCTCCAACCTTTCCCAATCGACAAAAATTTTGGACCGAAACGGAATTGTTTTGTATGACATTTTTGATAAACAGAACCGTACCTATTTAGAATTAAAAGATATTCCAAAATCTGTTCAGCAGGCAACGATTGCCATTGAGGATAAAGATTTCTATAAAAATCAGGGATTTTCGATTGTTGGATACTTTAGGGCTGTGCGGGATATTGTTTTACTCAAGCGGCTTTCCGGCGGATCAACCATAACCCAGCAGCTGGTTAAAAATACGCTTCTGACCTCGGAGCGAACGATCCCCCGCAAAATCAAAGAATTCATGCTTTCAGTTCAGGTGGATAGAAGGTATACAAAAGATCAGATAATTGAACTTTACCTAAACGTTGCTCCTTACGGGGGTACTGCGGTTGGGGTTGAGGCGGCGGCCGAGCGTTATTTTGGCAAGAAAGCAAAAGAACTGGATTTGGTTGAGGCGGCAATTTTAGCTGGATTTCCTCAGCGGCCCTCCTATTATTCTCCTTATGGTCCGGATCCAGAGGCATATATTTCGCGTACCGAACAAGTGCTTAGACGAATGCGCGAAGACGGGTATATCACCAAAAAACAGGAGAAAGAAGCGGCAGATTCGCTTTCAAAAGTAAAATTTGTGGCAAAGGGACAGTCAATAAAAGCGCCGCACTTTTCTTTTTATGTAAAAAACCTGCTGATTGAGCAGTTCGGCGAGGCGCTGGTTGAGCAAGGGGGCCTCCAA
>JACPTT010000090.1 GCA_016192645.1 Candidatus Levyibacteriota bacterium
GAGCCAGTCCGCCGGTTGTTGTTTCGGGGTTGCCAAACATTACTCCGATTTTTTGCCGCAGCTGATTGGTAAAAATTGCAACGGTTTTTGACTTGGAAATAACGCCTGTTAATTTTCGCAAGGCTTGGGACATTAAGCGCGCCTGAAGACCAATCATGGCATCTCCCATTTCTCCCTCAATCTCAGCTCGAGGGACAAGTGCCGCAACCGAATCAATAACCAAAACGTCAATCCCGCCGCTTCTAATAAGGCTTTCCGCAATTTCAAGTGCCTGCTCACCCGTATCGGGTTGGGAAATAAGAAGTTCATCAAGCTTTATCCCAATACGCTTTGCCCACAAAGGATCAAGCGCATGTTCAGCATCAATAAAAGCGGCCACCCCGCCGTGTTTTTGCGCCTGAGCAATAATGGATAGTCCAATTGTTGTCTTGCCCGATGCCTCAGGCCCAAAAATCTCAATAATCCTTCCTCTTGGCACTCCACCAACGCCAAGGGCCAGGTCAAGCGGCAGACAGCCGGTTGAAATTACCGAAATATCAAACTTCTCACCAGCTTGCCCAAAACGCATTATAGAACCTCTACCATACTGCTTTTCTATTTGCTCCATTGCGAGTCGAACCGCATCGAGTTTTTGAGAAGATGGCGTGGGACCATTTGGAGATGAGAGTTGCGTCTTTGCTGATCTTGCCATAAAGTTGAGGTAATAATAAACACTTTTATGTTAAAATACAAGAGGTAATTTAGTCATTGGTCGCTAGTCATTGGTCATTAGCTAATAAAAAAACTAAACGCTTTGATAAAGTCACTAAAGACTAAGGACTAATAGCTAAAGACTAATGACTGACAGCCAGAACGGGATGTCGTATAGTGGTAGTACGCCGCGCTGGGGGTGCGGTAGTCCCAGTCCGATTCTGGGCATCCCGACCAATCTAAACATTGTGAATTTTGCGGGTGGCGGACACCGCCCGGAGTCAAGAAGAAAAAACAAAAGAGTGAAAGTAATGAAAGATTTTTCTCCCTATTTGCAATATGCACTTAATGCTGCACAAAAGGCTGGAGTAATTCTTAAAAAAGGATATGGAAATATCCGAAGTATAAAAAATAAAGAGGGAGGGAATAAAGGTATTGTTACAGAAATTGATGAGAAGTCAGAAGAAGCTATTATTCAATATCTTCGAGAAAACTCTAATTATCCTATTTTTACCGAGGAAGCAGGAACAATTAAAGGAAAAGGGAATATGTGCTGGATTATCGATCCGCTCGATGGAACAACAAATTTTGCCCGTGGGATTCCTCTATTTGCAATTTCTATTGCTTTACTAAAAAGCGACCAAGTTCAATTAGGCGTTGTCTATAACCCAATTATTAACGAATGTTTTTATGCAGAACTAGGAAAAGGGGCATATCTAAATTCAGAACCAATCAAAATTTCCGATAAAAATGATCTTCAGGGATCGGTTATTTTTGCAAACCACGGATATGGAAAACACGATAAAGAGTTGTTTGTCGAAGTGATTAAAAAACTAAGTCCTTTCTCATCTATAAGAAAATTCGGAACAACAGCTTTGGAACTATGCTATGTTGCAAAAGGATCTGCCGAAGCATTTTTAAGCGCCGGAGACGAACTTTGGGACTATGCAGCGGGAGTCATTTTAATACAAGAAGCCGGCGGAAGAGTTACGGATTGGAACGGAAAAGATTGGAACAATAGCAATTCCTACATTCTTGCCTCAAATGGATCAAATCATGAAGAATTGCTTAAAGCTCTTACAGGAATGCAATCATGAAAATATCTAAGCATGTTCACTTTATCTCTTTGGAGATTGTTTTTTTCTTCTTGCTTTTCCGCCCGTACCAACTTTGCGGCGCTCTCTTACTCGGGCGTCTCGCGTTAAAAAACCCTTCTTTTTAAGGACCGAGCGGAATTTTTCTTTATCTAGCAATTGAAGCGCTCGAGAAATTCCATGAACTGTTGCCTCAAGCTGACCTTTTTTTCCTCCGCCTTCAACTTTAACAGTTAAAATATATTTCCCAACTGTATTTGTTAGGCGGAAAGGCTCCATATACAAAACCTCTGCCACTTTTCCCGAAAAATACTCTCCTATTGGTTTCCCGTTTACAAAAATCTCGCCCTTTTTGACTTTTTTCTCTCCCCATAAAACACCGTTATTCGCGGCTTTGTAAAGTCTGACTCTGGCAATTGCCTCCTTACGCCTGCCAACCGCAAAAACAAAGTCCTTTTTGAGGGTTGTTTTTTCCTCAACTTTTTCTTTTTGCTCTGTCTTCTTTTTGGCCATAATTCTGATATTTAATTTGTACTTTTGATTTTTGATTTTTGATTTTTGAATTTATCTTGGTATGTGTGTTCTTCTTTTGGAAAAACAAATAGTCTCCCAAGCATACTATCTCTTAATTTGTTTTGCGGCAACATCCCTTTTACCGCGTGATAAATAATCTCTTCCGGCTTTCGCTTTCGAAGGTCTCCTAAAGTTTCCGCCCGCAGTCCTCCCGGATAGCC
>JACPTT010000091.1 GCA_016192645.1 Candidatus Levyibacteriota bacterium
AAAAACCCTTGCTGGTAAGACACGTGCTCCAAAAACAGTCTCATTAAGGGTTCAACCCCTCGAGGGGTTGAACCCCTATCTAACGCTTTTTGGTTCACTTCTCGGAACTTTTCGTCGTTAAGGTCTCGTCTTGCAAATCCAATAATAAAAAACTCGTCAGGTAGTTGTTTTTGTTTAAATAATGAAAAAAGGGCGGGAATTAACTTGTTCCTCGCCAAATCCCCCGTTCCCCCAAAAACAACCATCACAAACGGACTAGGCATTGTTGCATTGTTAAATTGTTTCATTGCTATACTTAATTTTAAACCTTCTGGTCAGTTATTAAAAGAGCTTTCTTTGTGATATCTTTCCTAAGATAAAAGCGAGCAGGAACCTCCTCAATTGTTCCCGGCGTGAACATCTTTCTAAGCGCTTCTTTTTTGTTTCCCCCAAAAACCAAAACTATCAATAAAGTCATTTTGGACAAGGCAACAAAGGTTAAACTAATCCTCTGCTTAAACTCTCCCGGAAAATTGTCAAAGCTCTCGACGAATTTTTTTTTTTTTTTTTTTAATTTTTCATTTCGCGGGGGAATCCCTGCGATGTGACCATCTTCTCCAATTCCCAAAATCGCAACCCGCTTGGAGAATCGAGAAAATAATGAGCTAACTACCGCGTTATATTCAAAAGCTACCTTCTTCCGATCCCTCCCCTTTTGAAGTATCGGATAATAAGGAATACCATTCTCTAAAAAATATGAAGATAAACCGGTTTCTTGAATCATTTTTTCATTGCTATTTAAATGAAGCGGCTGCCCAAACCGCTCATCAACTAAAGTAACCGCCCCCGGCTCTATCTTTCTTTCCTTTGCTAAGATTTCATAGAGAGGTTTTGGGGTTGAGCCGCCGGACAAAAAGAGGGCTGTATCCCGATTGACAACTTTATAAAGAATATCCTTTGCAGCCAAAAATCCCTCGTTTGGATCGGTAACTTTTTTTACCTTCATCGAAATAGACGCTGCAAATCACGAAGCGTAATAAAAATAATTAGAGCAAGAAGTACTGCCATGCCAATCGTATGGGCGTAACCTTCAAATTTAGGATGCACTTTTCGTCTGGTAACTGTTTCGATCAGAATAAAAAACAATCTTCCTCCATCAAGCGCAGGTATTGGCAGAATATTAAAAAAGGCAAGAGAAATAGATAAAATTCCGGCTAAGTTGAGAACCCCAAGCACTTTTTCCTTCATATCCGGGATTTGAACAATATTTCCAACCAAGGAATAAATTCCAACCGGACCTGCCACACCCTCACCAACCGGCTGAAATGTTTTTTCCCTAAACGAAACAGCAATAAGTTTTCCCATAATCTTTAAGTTATAGACAAGTAAATTTGCCGGATGGACAATGCCGGAAAATATTTTTTTAACTCCGGTATCATAAAGAAGCGCTGCTTTTGTCATCGAAAAAAAGCCCACTCCTACTGCTCCTTCGTTTTTGGGAGGAGAAAGCCGCGGGGTAAGTTTTGCCAAAAGCCGTTTATTGGTTTTTGTCTCCTGCCATTCGACTGTTACTTCTTTTCCTTTATTTTTGTTGATAATCGTTAAGAATTGTTTTGCGTCTTTGACTTTTTCTCCGTTTACCGCCTCAATTTTTGAGAAGGGTTTAATCCCTGCTTTTTCTGCGGGAGAGTTTTTGGAAACCGCGCTGACAATAATTTCTGCTGTATTTATTTGCGTAACCCCAAAAAACTTATGATCGTCAAAAAGCGGTAATTCGGTTTTAAAGTTTGAGATAAAAATAAAAGCATAAAAAATAACAATTGCCAAAAGCAGATTCATCACAACCCCCGCAACAACAATTACCCCTCGCTGAAGCGGCGGTCTGGCAAAAAACGCCCGCCCAATCTCGGACTTTCGGATTTCGGATTTCGGATTTCGGATTTTAACTCTGCCTGCTCCGGATTCATCTTCTCCGTAAAGCTTTACGAATCCGCCGATCGGCAGCCAGTTAATAGAATAAATAGTTTCGCCGATTTTTTTGCCAAAAGCCCGCGGCGGAAGCCCAAACCCAAACTCTTCAATTTTGATCCCCAGCTTTTTTGCCACCAAAAAATGCCCCAGCTCATGGATCAATACTAAAACCGTTAATATGATAATAAAAATCAAAAGTGTTACCATATCGTAAATGCGGGGAGACACAAAATTTTCGCATGTCGCGAACCGCCACAAAAGCCTTTCAAGGTCTTACGATGATCCTAATAACCGAACGACTCAAAGATCCTTCTAACAACCGGCGACAAGAAAATTTTCGTGCCGACCTAAGCATTTTTGCTATATCTGCATCAGTTCTTCTTCTTTCTTCTTCCCCATCCCCTCAATCTCGGCCATTATATCATCGGTTGCCTTTTGCACCTCTTTTTCCAAACGAGCCATCTCGTCTTCGGAAATCTGCTTATCGTTATATTGTTTTTTAATCTCATTCATTGACTCATGGCGAACTTGCCGAACCATAATTTTTCCATTCTCAAGTTTTTGCCGCATGAGATGAATCAGCTCCTCCCGGCGTTCTTCGGAAAGCATTGGGATAGAAATTCTAATAACCTGCCCGTCAATTACCGGATTTAACCCCACATTTGCCTCCAAAATTCCTTTTTGAATTTCTCCTATTATTGAGCCGTCAAATGGGGTAATAATAAGAGTATGTAGGTCGGAAGCCGCAATAGTTGCAAGCTCCATGACTTTTAACTTCTGAGTCCCTCCGTAGGCCGCAATAACAATGTTTTCAACTAAAGAGGGAGCTGCCCTCCCCGTACGCACCGTTGAGAGATCGGTTCGCAAAACCTCCAACACCTTCTGCATTCCCTGCCGAGCCTGCTCAACTAACTGTTCCATACCTAAAAATATTATTTTGACCGTATATGGCTCCCTGCGCCAGAAAAGATAACCACCTCATGATCTGGACTACTAATGGTCGCTCTCCTACCGTCAAGGTCTCTTCTGACATTTGGATTGAGCAATCCCACCTCTCTTATTTCTGCCTTATCGATTTGGCCAAGACGTATAACTCTCCAAAACTGATTTACACCAACCGGCATAACCTCTACAAGCACATCTTCTCTTCCGATATGGGCGGTACTGTCTGGATTACCTGAAACGTATCTCTCAAACTTGCCACCCATGATTTGCTCGACAATCTCCGTTGGTAGAAAAGTCTGTTGTTCCGCCATCCTTCTCACCTCCTTTTGGGCAAGATGTTTAAACTCCTAATTCGTATCTTTGAAATCTTTTTACCACAATATTCTCCCCCAGTTTTGAAATT
>JACPTT010000092.1 GCA_016192645.1 Candidatus Levyibacteriota bacterium
AAGTTAAAAATGAAAATTAGACCATTTGGCCTTGATATTGGAACAACCAGCATAAAAGCGGTTTGGCTTTCGGCGCCGAAAGAAGGTTTAATTCTCAACGCGGCGCTGTCTTCTCCAACTCCGCCAAAGGGTATGCTTTCCGAGTCTCCCCAAGATCTTGAAGAGATGGCGCGCTTTATTCGCCGGATTATAGCAGAGGGCAAAATTACGGCACCCTATGCAAATGTAGCGCTTGCCGAAAATCAGGTTTACACAAAGGTTGTAGACATGCCGGTGCTTTCCGACAAGGAGCTTTCATCTGCTATTTATTGGGAAGCAGAACAGCATATTCCTGTTCCTCTTTCTAGCATAACACTTGATTGGAAGGTCTTGGAAAAACCAAAAGAGGCGCAAACAGAGGAAAAAATGCAGGTGCTGCTGGTTGGTGCGCCGACAGTACTTCTTGCCAAATATCAAAAGATGCTAAAGATGGCAGGACTTACCATTGCTTCGATGGAAACAGAAATATTGTCTGCAATAAGGGCTTTGGTTCCAAAAGAATCGCCAAATAGTCTTATTGCGCAAATCGGAGCCGTAAATACCTCCTTGGCGATTATAAAAAGCGGAATTCCTGTTTTTGTTTATTCGATACCAACCGGAGGAATAGCAATAAGCCGCGCCATTGCCGCTGATTTTGGTTTTACAACCGATCAGGCCGAAGAGTACAAAAAGGCTTACGGGGTATCAAAAGAATCTTTGGGAGGCAAAATTGGTCAGACTGCCCAGCCCGTTTTGATGTCGATAGTTGGCGAGATTAAAAAAGCCTTGGCGTTCTATAACGAGAAATACAAAAGCGACGCTTCGGTTAAGCAGATTTTGCTCTCTGGAGGAACCGCTAAACTTCCCGGGGTTGATGCCTTTTTTGCCGAAACAACGGGAATAGAAACGGTTGTTGCTAATCCTTGGACTGTGCTTAGTTCGCAAAATGTAGCAAAAGAAATAGTTGATAACGCGCCGGATTATACGATTGCGATGGGTTTAGCCCTTAGGGATTATGAATGAAGATATTAATCTAGTGCCCGGTAAAAGAAAAACCGAAGCCGCGCAAAAAAAGTTGCTTGCAAAACTGCGGTTATTTTCAATAATACTACTTGCAATTACTGCCTTTTTCTCGGTTTCTCTTTTTCTTCTTAAACTTCAATCTCCCCTGCCAAGTTTGAGGAAAGAGGAAAACAATTTGTTGGCAAGCCTATCTCTTCTTTCCCAAAAAAGCGCAAAAATACTTATTATGAAGAATAGATTAAACGAGATTGTAATTTTAGAGAAAAAGAGAAAGCGGCTTGACGAGACGATTGGCGCGGTTATAGAGGGAGCGCCTTCGGATCTTTCGCTGAATTCGCTAAACGTGGATAAAAAAAGCGTCTCCGTAACCGCATCCTCCAATTCCCTTTCTTCCCTGAACATATTTTTAGACGGACTGGTAGATAAGGCTGTAAAAGGAAAAACCTTTAATAAAATTACTCTTGATAGTTTAAGTCTTGATAGTAAGGGTAACCGTTATGTTATTGCGGTTACGCTTGAATTATTATGAACCCAAGATTCAGCCTTGATAAGGGAGTATATAAAGTATTGTACGAACGCTACAGAGAATACATCGTGCCTCTTTTGATTATTTTTGTCTGCACGGTTTTAATAGTTGGGGTTGTTATTCCTCAAGTTCAAGATTTTCTTGCAACGGTAAATGCGACAAAAGAGCTGCGAAGCCAAATTGCGATCTTAAAAAAGAATGTTCAGTTTTTAACAGGCCTTGATCCCGCAACTCTTGATTTGCAGTTAGGAATAGCTTCTTCTGCTCTGCCGCCTGAGAAAGATTTTGCCGGAATACTAAACGCTGTAACAACAGCCTCCGCTCGATCAGGAGCTTCGCTTGGGGATTTTTCGTTTGCGGTTGGAGAGCTTTCAACAAAGTCAGCGCAACTTGCAGGGCAGCCATCCATTCAGGTGGCGCTAACTGTTTCAGGTGATGTTTTTTTTGCAAAGCGGTTTATCCAAGAGCTCTCAAAAACCATGCCGCTTTCGGAAGTATTAAATGCAGCCGTAAGCGGTAAATCATCATCTCTAACAACAGTTTTTTACTATAAAGTTTTTTCTCCGATTCAATTTGACGGAAGAAAACCGCTTTCCGGTTTGTCACAAAGCGAAGAACAGCTTCTCAACAAACTATCCTCATGGGGTAGGGGTTATTAAGAATCCTTTTTTCCAGTCCTCTGGCACCAAGGTTCCACCTTGACAAAGGTCGAACCTTAGTATCTATACTGAATTATGCCGTCAAAAAATATAATTAAAGAATACATAGAGAATGGATATTACCATATATACACTCGCGGGGTTGAAAAACGCGATATTTTTCTAGACAAGCAAGATTGCGTAGTGTTTTTTCATTACTTAAGGCTATATTTGTCGTCTATTGAGGAATTGGAATCCCAAAATAATCCAGGAGCAAGAATTCAACGCTTTATTCCGCTCAACCTTTCAAAAGAAATAGATTTACTTTCATTTTCTTTAATGCCAAACCATATCCATCTTCAGATAAAACAGTATACAAAGGATGGCATTATAAAATTCATGCGGAGAATTTTAACAAGCTATGTGATGTATTTTAATAAGAAGTATCAACGAATAGGGACTTTATTTCAAAGTACTTATAAGGCAGCTCGTATAGAGTCAGACATGTACTTACTTCACCTTTCTCGTTATATTCATCTTAATCCCCTTAAAGTCAATTCAGCAATTAATTTTATTGACTTTTCAAGCTACCCTTATTATTTAGGACGCAAAAAGGCCAGTTGGGTTAAGCCAGAAGAAATTCTAAGTTTCTTTAGGAGTGCTAAGAGACAAGATTTAAAAGAAGTCTTCTCGTATCAGAGTTTTGTAGAGGACTATTTGGAAGATTCGTCTGAGATTCTCGGCTCTTTAGTTATCGAAGATGATATTGTTTAAGGTTGCACCTTGATCAAGGTGTAACCTTGTTAACTTATAATTAGGACCGTGCCGTTATTGGCGTCGAGCTCAACAAGATTACCGTCTTTAAGTACCTTTGTTGCAATTCTGGTTCCAACAATGCAAGGAATCCTAAATTCTCTTGAGATTATTGCCGCATGAGAAGTTATGCCTCCCGCATCGGTAATAATTCCGCTGCATTTTTGTATTGCTAACATCAAATCCGGATGAGTCATTGTGGCAACTAAAATATCGCCGGTTTTAACTTTATTCATATCCTTTGTTTGATTCACAATCTTAACAGGAGCTCTTATGAATCCTCTCGATGCGGTAAATCCTTTAAGAGTGGTTGTTGCGGTGAGAAGAGGTAGTTTCCCGGAAATGGCTTTTTGTACTTCCTCAAAATTCCGTTTGCCGTAAAACATCGTAACTTTTCCATCAACCTGAACCATAATTCTATATTGTTTTCTTTGCTCCCGCTGCTGATTTGTGAGCTTTTTACCATATTTAGTCAATGCTTCTAGTTCGTCAAATGAGTACCAAGAGAGGTCTTTAGAAGTGATTGAGAATTGCTTGGAAAGATGCTGGTTGAGCAAAAAGTCTAACCGTTCATAAATATCGCTAACATAATTATCAAAAAAGCTATGTTGGCGGGTAAGACTTATTAATTGTAGGTCATCTTTGCTCAGAAATTGTTGTAGCCTTTTGGGGATTTTTTGTATGCGTTTTGGGGATTGTGTTTTGCCCATCATTAAAAGCCGCCGAAAAAGTTCTGGAGGAGTCTCAGGCCTCGTATCAAGCCAAGCTCCAGTTAGATGCCGATATTTTTTCCAGTGGGTAAGAATCGTATTTTGGATGCTTTGAGGAAGAGTTTTAAAGACTACAGAGTTCGCTTTATATTGTTGTGGGAGATGGCGATAAATTTTTTTTAGACCTTCTGCTTCTTTCTGGAATTCAAATGCATTTCTAAAGCTGATGCAGTAATTAATTATAGTGTCTATCTGCCTTGGGTTTAACCCTCTTTTCTCCAATCTTTTTTGGATGAGCGAAGCGAGAGGTTTTCCTAAATCTGCCATAAAAATGCACCATATAAGGAAAAATAATTCTCTAAACTTTTGTAAACTTGCTCCGTCAACCTTTTTTGTTTCTTCGAGGTCTTTAGCGATGCGCTTGATTGTTTTTATGTATTGTTTTGTTTTTAAGATGAGTTTTGTAAGAAGAGTGAGAGGGCGCTTTTGAAGAGTCCGGTCTCTATCTTCGTCCCATTTAAAACCTGTCCGGTCGTAGTAATACTGAGTGTTTAAAATAAGGACATTTGCAGAGTGCTTTGTAAAGAGTTTAGTTAGAGGGTTACGATTCGTGATAAACGTTTCGATTTCTAGCTGTGCATTATACCATTTTTCGAACTCCTCGACATCTTTTTCCCAAACGATGTCTTTGATATCAGAGATTTTCATTTTTTCCCTTTCAAGGTTACACCTTGATCAAGGTGTAACCTTAAGGGTCTCTGGCCTTTGTCGTTTTGTTTCTTTGAGCGCCTCATTTTTCCTCCATAGTTCAATTGCTTGATGATTGCCTGAAAGCAAAACCTTTGGAACACTATATTTTTTATATACTCTTGGCTTTGTGTATTGCGGATATTCTAAAACTTTTGGTTTTGAGAAAGATTCGGTTTTTATTGATTCATCCTTAATCACCCCGGGAATAAGACGGACAACCGCGTCAACTACGACCATTGCCGGAATCTCCCCGCCTGTTAGTACATAATCGCCAATCGAAATACTTTCGTCAACCAAATATTTTCGCACGCGGTCATCAACCCCCTCATAATGTCCAGCAATGAGGACCAGATGTTCAAATTTAGCCAGTTCTTTCGCCTTCTTTTGATTAAATTGTTTCCCTTTAGGATCTAGTAAGATAACTCTTTTTCTTTTTGATTTTTCATCGCGAAGCGACAAGCTTTGCTTATTTTTGATATTTGATATTGTGTGGTCGATGACATCGACCCGCATAATCATTCCCGCTCCCCCGCCGTACGGTGTGTCATCAACCAGTTTGTGTTTTCCAATCCCAAAATCTCGGATATTAATAAGTTCAATTTCAATCAATTCTTGTTTCTGCGCACGTTTGAGAATGGAGTATTCAAAAGGTCCCGCAAACATTTCGGGAAACAGGGTGAGGATTGATATTTTCATTGGGGAGTTTCGTTCAATGCAATGTTAATTCTTTTGTTCTGTTTGATTGCCGGGATTTTCATAACGTTTCGAATAGCCCGTATTATTTTTCCTTCTTTGCC
>JACPTT010000098.1 GCA_016192645.1 Candidatus Levyibacteriota bacterium
ATAAAAATAATGTGCTGGTCGATAAGAAATGAGGTTGTGCCGCGGCCAACATAGGGAAAATTAAGAATTGGAAGATAATAGAGGAGCATCAGCAGTATTCCCGACAGGGCTGCCAGACGAACAAAAACTCCAAGAATTAAAGCCACACCAACAAGGGTTAATCCCCATTCATTCAAAAAATTCACCCAAGTAATGTTTTGCGGGCTGGCAAACCACTGGTAGAGACCGGTTGCTGTTTGTGCTGTCTTTAAGTAACCTGCGGCAGTCCAGTTGGGATCAAAAACTTTTGTTATTCCGGCATAGAAAAATAGCCAGCCAAGCGAAAGCCGAAGGAGGAAAAGTGAAAGTTTCGCAAACTTACTCATGTTTTAATTTTAGCACAAGGAAAGAAAGAATAAAAAGTCCGAGTGAGACAAGTTCGGAAAAGATGCAATAAATGCAGAAGGCCTTCAGTATAAGGGCTTGAATAAGAAATAGCCCAATAGAGACCAAAAATCCAATAAGTGTGAGTCCAAACAGTTGGAGGAGAATCGTTTTGCGTTTCGTTTTTAAGAAAAAGATTCCAAATCCAATAACCAGGAGATAATAAAAGCTTCCTAGCAGGGCAATAGGAATAGTGCCAAGGGTGGCGAATTTGCTTGTTAAGACAATCGAACATGGATGTTCAATGTTACAAAAGGGAGCGGTGTTTTGGTAATGGGTAATAGTTAGATAGGCCGCATCTAATAAGCCAAGGAAAGAAAGAATGATAAGAGAAACTACTAGTTTTTTCTTCATAAGTTATAAGGCCCTTCGACAAGCTCAGGGCACTTCTTCCCGCTTTGCGGGTCGAAGTGTCGACCTTTATCGAAAAATCCGAACTTCGTTTTCGCAAAGGTAGGCGGCGCGCCCCTTTTCGCGCCGTCTTCTATCCTATCCGCTCGCCCTTGCGCCACCGCTAAAGCTATGGCGACACGCGGTCGGCCTCGCTCTATGTATTTTTTGCTATGACAGAAGACAAATGCGCGCTATTTTTATTATTTATAGTCCCGCCTATAGCGGGACAAGACAAAATACAAAATATTTTCTTGCCCCACCCTCCCGTGCGCGAAAACTTTTTTACTCCCTTATTCTAGCAGAAAATTTATTTTAGGGTATGACTTGGTTAGTTAGTATTGCGGTATCAAGTTAATCAGTGAATTTGAATGTAGCAAGGATAGGGTCTTCAGGAGAAGATACACCTATGGTGTAAAGTTTATCTTTGTGCTTCACAAATACATCCGAACTTCCAGCTATCCCACAAGCAGTGCTTTGATATTCTGCAGGTTCGCCACTTAATGTAAATCGCTTCTTTTGCTCAATAATTGCACATTGGTTTTCTTTTAAGTACTCATCAAGAGTTTTATTACCCACAATTTTATAATATACACTCAATGCATCAACGATTGGACTTGAATCCCGGGGGAAAGCTTTAAATGAGTTTCTACTGTATCCTCTCACCCCATCAACGGATGCGAATACTTTTTCCAAAACAGTGAAATTGGCCGGATATTGAACTGAATACCCACCCTCATTACTTATATAAATTTTCCATTCCTTCACATTTTGGTCAAAAAAACTTAAACTTGAAAGAATGTCTTTGAATATGCTGATATTCCCTGAATTAAGGTTATAAATAAACTCGTAATAATTTTTATTACTACTAAAACGGGCAATCGCATAGTGACAACCATTACCGCACTCAATGGTAAATAATGACGATTTATTTTGTCCTGAAGATATTAATTCTTCCTTCACAGATGTTACATTTACATCTGTCCTAGCATCAACATAACCCTTATTCCATATAGTATATTTTCCATTCGTAATAATTGCAGGGAGGGGGCTTGAAGATTCATGTAATGTTAAAGCGTCAAGATTCTCTTTTGCTGCTATTCTATCTGCACTTTTTGGTTTCCATTGCACAGCATCTCCAGCATATTCTTGATACAATTCTAAACTCCCTGGGTAGTAAAAGAGAAAACCATTTTCTGCGTACAAAATCTTCTCCTCAGTTGTTGAACCAATTTCTTTTGCATTTTCCTCTTTTGAGGATTGCGTAGGAATAGGTGTGTTATTTTGGGAATCGTAAAAATGACTTTTTGATGTCTTCTGGTTTAGCAGAAAGTATCCGCCAACACCTAATACAATCATGATAATAACAACTGTAACAGCAACAATTATCATCCCGGGACGATTAGCACTTGCGTTTGGTATTTCATTTTGATTTGTGGGTGAAGGCGGTTGATTAGCATTCTCCTGGGAAGGATTGGTCGAGTTTGAAGGTAAATTATTTTCCATTTCCATATATTTACAGTATTTCATAAAAACGGTTCCCTTGCAATCAGAATTTTAATCTTCCTGATAACTTATACCCTCTGATTTAGTTTGCATTAGATAGTCAGTCTTGCTTTAAAATTCTTTACATGCTAAATTTTCAGTGGACTCAACATTTCCTGGAATTGTGTTTTTTAATGGCGCAATCGGACAACAGAACACAATTCTTGTTGAGTCCACCGGTTGTGCCTTTTAAGTTTAAAACTATAAGCAGAGCTTGAAATTCTCGCTTTGCTCGAATTATAGGAAAAAAGTTCTTGAAAAAATTTTCGCGCCCTCCGTTTTTTTGTTCTTTTTCACTGCGGCAACTTGCAGTCTCGTACAAAAAGGGCTTTGCAGAGTTCTGCGCCCCCCCCTCCCGCGCAGAGCCAACCTAGGCTCAATTTTGCGGATTCACTTTCGGTCGGGGTGAGAGGAATTGAACCTCCTGTTTCTGCGTCCCCGCCTGCCAACGCCTATCTGTCGGAGACCGGGGAATTGAACCCCGTACCTCTCGGACCCGCCCGCCTAAATTCTGTCGGGGATGGCAGATTTGAACTGCCGGCCTCACGGTCCCGAACCGTGCGCGCTACCACTGCGCCAATCCCCGAAATTTTTGGCGGGCTACCGATGAACTAGTCTCCGTCAGCTTTTTATTTTACACCTTTTTTTCATTAATATCATCTGGTACTCTAAGAGTATGGAAAGTAAGGGAAGCTGGGGAAGTAAGGGAAGAAGAGGACATGGAAGCAACTATAAAGCAGGATACGAGTATTTACTTGCATATAAGATATCCGTACCAATTTATGACTATACGGTTATCTTTTGCAAGAGGTATCGAAATCTTCTTTCCTCTAATCGTACCTTTGACCAAATGGTTCAAGCTTCTCGTTCTGGAACTACTAATATTCCTGAAGGCAATCAACAAGCTAGCCTTGAAGGCTACATTAAGCTTACCGGTGTTAACAGAGCATCGTTGGAAGAATTGCTTAAAGATTATCTTTCTTTTACGAGGCAAAACAATATACCGCTTTGGGGTCGGGAGGAAACAGTAAGGAGAGTGAGGGAAGTTGGGGAGGTATGGGAAATTCTAAAAAAGACCCCTACGTTACCTGACTACCCCAATTTCCCCAATTTACCCGATAATCTTCCTGAGGTGGTCAATCTTATGATTACTTTAGTTAATCAGGCTATTTATTTACAAAAGCGGCTTCAACAATCACTTGAACAGAAATTCGTTGAAAAAGGCGGTTTTCGAGAAAATCTTTTCCAAAAACGAAATGCCTATAGCAAAAGCAGAAAACCATGAGCTTACTCATGGATGAATGCTTTCTACGCCGAAGGCGGGTCAGCGGAACAGCTTTTTGCTGTGAAGCTGTGCTAGAAGATACCACGGCTTTAGCCGTGGAGCTTCATAAAAAACGAACATAGAAATATGGTAAAATACCTAGACTTGTCCCCGTAGCTCAACGGATAGAGCAGTCCCGTCCTAAGGGAAAGATTGGAGGTTCGATTCCTCTCGGGGACGCTCTTTCTATGTTTCAAGGAAAAAATATTCTCCGTTTTATCTTTCGGCATCTTGGAAATCTACTTATTCTTTTTTCTATTTTGGGACTTTTGGCTACCTTTGGCCCTGTTCTTTACTTTGAAATTCAATATCGCTTAATTCAGGCGCGGGGAATTCAATATGCGGTTTCACAAGCTAAAACTTCCCCTCTTGGAGAGATATTGCGAAAGCAGAGTAATTTTGGAACTATTCTGCTCGGTCCTAAAGAGCAAATTTTGATACCAAAAGATACAGAGTTTAGTATTTTGATCCCCAAAATTGGGGCCAGCGCGCGGGTTTTTCCCAATGTTGATTCCTCAAGTCAAGATGAGTTTTTACCAATTCTTCAAAAAGGTATTGCGCATGCCAAAGGAACGGTTTTTCCTGGCATGAAAGGCAACATTTATCTTTTTGCCCATTCGGCAGATAATTTTTGGAACATAGGCCGCTATAATGCGGTTTTTTACCTTCTAAAGGATTTAGTAAAAGGCGATAGTGTGGTAGTGTTTTTTCAAAACCGGCGCTACAACTACAAAGTCGAAGAACTAAAGATCGTGGATGCTTCGGATGTTTCGTATCTTGTTGAAAGTCAGAAGCAAGATCAACAGACGCTCATTCTGCAAACCTGCTGGCCGCCCGGGACGACTTGGAAGCGATTAGTAGTGTTGGCGCGCCCTAAGTGAAGACGCTTAGGTCGGGTACGAAGATTTTCTTGGACACGCAATTCGCTTGTCGTCCTGCGAAAATTTTGTACCCTTCCCACGCTTTTATTTGAAATTGGAAATTTGCAATTTGTAGTATTGGTAGTATTTACTTCAGTCCTATCGTGTACAAATTCGGGGGGATATTTTCGTTGCCTAAATTAGTTAAAATGACTAACTTTGACCCATTAGGCCAGGGAAAGACATAGTTATCAACAAAAGGTCCGGCATAAATGGTTGTTTTGTTGGCGCCATCATATTCTAGAATGTTTATCTTTTTTTCCTCAACATAGATAAGATGTTTGGAGTCAGGAAACCATTGCAAGGTTAATTCCGATTCGGGTTTTGGACGCGCGCTGGCGGATAAGATTTTGAAGTTTTTATCTTCCTTAATGTCGTAGACATAGACAGAGTCTTTTTTAATTGCTCGTTCCTGCGGGGTTGAGTTTGCGCCAATAAGCGGC
>JACPTT010000093.1 GCA_016192645.1 Candidatus Levyibacteriota bacterium
AATATGCCATCCCGGAAATCCTCCGCCAGCTGGCGGACCCCAGGGACTATCCCATTTCATAAGCCGATCTTTTTCTGCCTTTTTCCACAAAGCAAAATCTGCGCTGTCTTTTTTATCGGTTTCTAAAGACACCCGAACTGCTTTAAGAAGGCTATCCATTTTATCAAGGGTATTACCCGAGAGCTTTCCGTAATTTATGAATTTCTTAACATTAAAATAAATCGTCTCATCACTCTCATAGGCCAGGCCTTTTTTTAGCAGCACTTTAATCATTTCTATCATCCCCTCGACATGCTCGCTCGCCCGAGGATACCTGCTGGCTTTTTTAATATTAAGTTTTTCTTCGTCCTTAAAGAATAAATCGGTGTAATACTTCGCAATCTCCAGTGGCTTTTTCCCTTGTTTGAGTGCTTCTTCGATAATTGGATCAATTTGAGCATGGTTGTGGATTTCTGATATTCGCATATGGCCAACATCGGTTATGTTTTTTATGTAGGTTATCTGATAACCGTTGTATTCAAGAACACGCCTTAAAAAATCCGCCATCAAGTAGGTTCGGAAATTGCCAATATGAACCTCGCGATAAACAGTTGGACCACAGGTGTAGATACCCACATGAGGAGGGTTTAACGGTTTGAATTCTTCAACTTTTCGAGTTAGAGTGTTATATAACCTCATCCACTTACTCCTCTGAATTTCTCCACTTTCTGGGCGGCTCGTTGTGCGGCAAGGGGCGGCGGTTTTTTTGCTTCTTTTTGCTCTAATTCCTTCATCTCAAGTTTTTTTTCTTTTTCAACCTTCTCGGCCGGGCGCTCCTCTTTTGGTTTTGGCGGATTTGTGAGCTGCTGATAATATTCGCTATGCAAACGCTGCCGAAGGAACTCCTCTTTTTGCTTATCTTCAGCTTGTTTTTGTTGAACTTCTTCAGGGCTTATCGGGGGTTTCTCGCCACCGTATAAATCTTTAACAAATGCCTTTGTTTGTGATTTATCCTGACTTTGTTTGGGTTGTTGCGATGTGCCCGCCTGCGCTTTTGCTTTTGAACCAACAACCTGCTGTCCTACGGCCTTAGCACCTTTTTCAACTTCTTCCTGTATAATCTCCAGTGTCCCTCCCAGCAACCCCCCTTTATTCATATTTATTCAATTCTACTTTAATCATTGCAAAAATAAAAGAGCCAGGTCAACGGCAAACAGATCAACAAACAACTCACGCGAACCCATTTAAAAAACTCATGTCTATGGAACGCCTACCACTCTAATGATATGTATTATTATAGTGGGCAACTAATCTTTCAGGGATGGAAGAAATAGAAGAAACTGATTTTCTAGAAGGCTTTTTTCCGCTGCCGTTTTTTCTTCTGATACTCTTGCCTCTGATATACCCAGCTACTCCCCTTTGAGTCTGGTATATGGGACAGTATATCTTCGACCTTTTCCCAAAACGCATCGATTTTTTCGTCTCGCAAAATCTTCTCCACCATTTTTTTGTATCCCTTACCAGAATACTTTAAGCTTAAGCTTACCGTTGCAATGGTTGTTGGTGTAACTCGAAGAACACTCTCTATTGTTGGATATGAATACCCTTTTGCTAAAAGAACTGCGATCGAGAGGCGTTTTGCGAGCATAATTTTCTCAACCGGAGAAAGAAAATCCTCTAAAAACTCTTCTATCTCTTCCTGGTCTTTAAGAGAAGAAATCGTAGTTTTGAAAATCTCGAATATTCTTTTCTCTACATCTTTATGAATCGGATATTTTGAGACCTGTGCCATACCACTCTAATGATATGTATTATTAGAGTGATTGTCAATATCCCTTTGTTAATTGATTTCAAGCTTGTTGAAATCCCCTTTAATAATCTCCGGGTGCATCATTTTTACTTCAATAACCCATCTCGCCTTTTTCATAGAAGGCAAACCATTTAATAAAATAATTCTTTTCCCCAAGTAACGAGCAACTGCAATTTCCATCAATACTGATGCTCCGATATACCCACTAACGCCGTTTTTGGGATAATTTAGCACAAGTATTGCATCGCTCCTACCTATTAATTCAAAACCTTTTGCCATTACATCGTTCTCCAAACAGTATTTAAGATCCCTCTTTAAATCATCTATCAATTCGGGGTCTTTAAGGCATTCATCTGTGCCAGGAGGAAGAAAAACATTATGGCCTAAGGACTCTAGTTTTTTCTTTACTTGTAACATCTTTTTTACATTATTCATACTTGCGCAAATAAATATTTTCATAATATTAATACTCGCTTCTTCCTTCCATCGCCCGTTGCAAAGTTACTTCATCGGCATATTCCAAATCCGCACCAACCGGAAGTCCCCGTCCAATGCGCGTGATCTTTAACTGATGTCCATTTTGAACGATCTGCTTAATTTGTTTATGAATATACATTGCCGTTGCTTCCCCTTCCATGGTCGGATTCGTCGCCAGTATTATCTCCTTTATTCCTGCATTATTCCTGATTCTTTCTAAAAGTTGCTCAATATAAATCTCATCCGGTCCAATGTTATTTAGAGGATCTATTCTTCCATGAAGTACGTGATATGCTCCATGATATTTGCCGTTTTTTTCAAGCGCCAAAACATCCAGCGGATGCTCAACAACACATATTATCGAACTATCGCGCTGTTTATCCGAACAAATAGAACACGGGTCTTCCTCGCCAATCGTAAAGCAGACCGAACACAAGATCGTTTCTTTTTTAAGATTCTCAAGCGCTTGAGCAAACCGGTCTAATTCAAGTTGAGGGACATGTAACAAGTAAAAGGTAAGCCGTTGGGCTGTTTTTGGTCCAATTCCGGGAAGCCGCTCAAATGCTTCGATAAGATTTTGTATTGCCTTTGGAATTTTCATCTTTTCTTTTTTAACTCGTCTGCTATCATTTTTGCTATCGATAGAACCTCAAGTTTTGGGAATTGTTTTTTCTCCGGAACCTCGATAGAGTCCGTAACAAATACTTTTTTTATTGCTGATTTTTGCAAGACTTGCGGGGCCGCATTGGAAAAAACCGGGTGCGTTGCAAAAACATAAATCTCCGAAACTCCTTTTTGAAGCAGAAGATTTACTGCCGTAATTATGGTGCTTCCGCTTGAAATCATATCATCAACAATAAGAGCTCGCTTTTTAACTTCCCCTTCAATCTCTTCGGCGGTTGTTTCTCCTGTTGCCAAATTTCGGTTTTTGACAATTGAGGCATAAGGCATTCCCGAAAGCATCTCTGAGAGCATTTTTATTCTTCGTATTCCTCCCATATCGGGCGAGATAAGCACCGTTGAATTGTTAGTAAAACGTTCTTCTTTGATTTTTTCTGCAAAAAGGGGAAGAGCCGAAAGATGGCAAACGGGAATATGAAACAACTCCGGAATTTTAATTGAATGAAGATCAAATAAAATAAGTTTGTCCATGCCAACTGCTTCGAGAGTTCTTATCACCACTTCAAGCGACACTGCTTCGCCTTCTCGAAAGATATGATCCTGTCTTTGATATCCCAGATATGGAATAACCGCAGTTGCTGATTTTGCTCCGCTTCTTCTTATGGCATCAACAATAAAAAAAAGCTCCATATAATTTTGATCTGTCGGGGTTGAGGTTGACTGAACAACAACACACTCGTTATCTACAACTTTCTCCAAAATCCGCACTCTCTTTTCTCCATCGGGGAAGATGTGAATTTCCAAAGGAGAAAGCTTAGTTTTAAGCTTTTCTGCAATTTTTTCAGCCAGTGGTTTATTTGAGCTCCCGCTAAAAACCTTCATTGTTGTCCTCCTCCCAATAATCCCTGGAGTCCTCCACCCATTTGTTGAAGTTTTCGCGCCGCTACTTCTTGGGATTTTTTAACCGCCTCATTTACCGCCTCTTTTATGTCGTTGTCCGAGCGGCCGTTTGATTTCAGCTCTTTAATTTTCTGATCACCGCTTATTACTATTTGAACACCGTTTTGCTCAACTGTAACTTCTTCGCTTTGAAGTTCCCGCTGAATAGCCATTGCCTGATCTCGCATTTTCTTTAAGTCTCCTAATTGTTTAAACGGATTCATCATCTCTTTTCACCCCCTTGCGATTTTAACACTATCGAAACAACAATATCTTTTCCGCTTATTTCTTTACATACCTTCTCAAGAATGGCTTTTGTTTTTTTCTCTTCCAGCCGTTCTTTATGGAATTTATAACCGGTTTCAATAACAAGCTTTTTTCCATCATACGATTTTAGAACACATCCGCGCAATACCCCGGCAACTGAGTGGTTATAGGATTTCACTTGCCGAATGAGACTATCCCAAAGAGCGGTGGGCGCCTGCCCACTTGTAGCGCGAGGGGTGACAATACTAGCGGGTGACGCGAGCGGAGGGCTCCCAAGGAGCGCAGTGCGTCCGGTTCCGAAGGAGAGGCTAGCACGAGCACCTTGGGAGGAGTAAGCGGCAGGACCCGCTGAACTTTGACCCCGAGCGCTCTCCTCCTCCTTCTCCAAACCCCACCCAATAATTGCCAATTCCAAAGGCAACTGCGGCAGAACTGCGTATTTTAGCTCTGAATGCGCCCGTGCCAAAAGTTCGATAAGTTGTTTTACTTCCTCAACGCTAAACCCTACCTTTGATTTAGAACTTGCAACACCTAATTGAGTAAGTAACTCTTCATGCAAAGTATTTATGAGCTGTTCTAAAAAATATTTCATGTCAATCCCCTGCTCGACAATTTTTGAAGTCAATTTTAATCCCTCTTTTATATCTTTCTTTGCCAAAAAAGAAAGTATCTGCAAGGCTTGATATTTGATATTTGATATTTGATATTTTTTTTCCAGTAATTCTTTCGTAATTTTCTTCCTATTTGCAACAGAAGCCATTTCCTCCAAGATTTTTGCCCCGTCGCGAAAACTCCCCAACGATAACTGGGCAATATGATCAAGTGTTTCGTTTTGGATTTTTAGTTTTTCGCCCGTCACGATACGCCTAAAAGAACGCAGGAGATCTTCCTTTGAAGCAAGGGGGAACGCAACATGCAGGCATCTGGAAATTATTGTTTCGGGGACTTTATGCGGTTCTGTTGTACACAAAATAAAAACTGCGTGGCTTGGCGGCTCTTCTAAGGTTTTTAAAAGAGCGTTGAATGCCTCTTGAGTCAGCATGTGAACCTCGTCAATAATGTAAACCTTTTTCCGCGCTCTTGCTGGAGCAAGACGGATTTTTTCCCGAAGATCTCTAATTTCATCAATGCCCCGATTTGAAGCCGCATCGATTTCTAGAACATCTAAATTTGTTCCATTTGTTATGGAAACGCACTGGTCACACTTGTTACACGGCTCTTGTGTCAGCTTACCGTCTACAGTCGACTGTCTACTGCTTTTCTTATTCTCTGGCCGTAGTCTGTAGTCTGTAGTCTGTAGTCTAATTCTTTGGCAATTAATCGCTTTTGCAACAATTCGAGCGGCCGAAGTTTTTCCCAAACCCTTGGGTCCGGTAAAAAGAAAAGCGTGAGCCAAAGAGCCCGAGAGAACAGAATACAATGTTTCCCTCACCTGTTCACTATCGAGCTCTTTTATTGTTTGCGGGCGGTATTTGCGGTAAAAAACCATACCTTAGAAATTTCTAAATCCTAGTCATGATGGGTGCCTAGTAAATGTGACATCCCATGTTTTACAAGCTCGTCTATCTTATCATCCACCAATACTTCTTCTTGTGCCGCTTCTTTTATAACTTGGGGGTAAGAAATAACAATCTCGCCAAGCCGAAGAACTTCCGTTTCATGATCGTCGTTTAGGGAAAACGACAGCACGTTTGTGCTCTCATCTTTCTGCCGATATTTTTTATTTAAGTCTCGCATCTTCCGATCGCCAACAATAGCCACCGAGACCTCAACTGGGCCTGTAACCATTTGCTCATTTAGCAGGTTTTTAACGGTTGCGGTTAGGCGCTTTCGATTGACTTTGTATCTGCTCTCAACAAAAAGCATTACTTTAATATTGTCCATATCCTCTTTGTTTTGCCCGACGGGCATCTTCCTTCTTTTGTTTTCTGGCTAAAGAAGGCTTAAGATAAAATTCCCGCCGTTTTGCCTCCTGCATAATGCCTTCGGTTAAGACTTTTCGCGAGAATTTGCGAATAAGAGAATCGTCGCTGTCTCCCGGCATTTTTTTAACTACTACCATAAATAAAACACCTCCTTTAGAAACGCTTAACGATCCCGAGCCTGTCGAGGGAGAGTTCTAGCGTTTCTTAAGTCCGCCTAAGAACGCTCCGTGAGGCGTGTATGAATAATACTGAAAAGCCGAACGGTAAGTTCAGGCGGACAAAATCAAGTTCTATTTTACCTCAAATCCCAGGTGGTGTAAACAAACAATTTACATTGAGGCAGCTTTACCCAGCGGCCCCAGAAGGTGAATATGAAGATGGTCAATTATTTGAGCGCCTCCCCCATTGACTACCAGGCGATAACCTCTA
>JACPTT010000004.1 GCA_016192645.1 Candidatus Levyibacteriota bacterium
GAAAAAGAAGAATTCCGGTAATAAAAAACGACAAAATGGTAAGCCCCAAAAGCTGCGCCATAGACCCTTATTATACTACTCGGACTCTTTTTCTTCAAATGAAACACTTCGGAGCCTTATTATCTAGACAACTAGGATTTATGGCTTCTCTTTAATCTGAAATCTTTCTGGATCACCTAATGGAGATACCGCTTCTTTTACCTCCTGACTTGGAAAGCGCTTAACAACGCTTGCTAATTCCTTTACAGTCCCAACCGGATCATCAACATGGTAAGATTTCGGTTCTTTAACCCTATAAACAATAGTAGCAGTAAAATACGGTAAGATAATGTCCATAAAACACTGTCTTTTCCATCTCTCGCTCCTATTATTTTGAATCTCTATGCCTTTTATTCTTACCCTTTCAAAAAAGTCCTCTGCATTATCAGAAGCAAGTTTATCTCCAGCCTTCTCCATTTCAGCTAGGGCAACAGCTTCCCAGACAAAATCCTGTGGTATCGTAGGGTAGATAGAATTAAAAAATTCTTGCGCATATTGTCTAATGGCTTTCATTCTTGCTTGTTTATCTGTTAATAAATTACCCGCTTCATAGCCATGGGGGAAACCCATAACCACGCTGCCTTGCGACCCTTGAGGTAAGCCTAGTTTATCCATAGCCTCAATTGTTTTGGCGATAACTAAAGCAGTTCTTCCGTCAAGCCAAGTTGATCTAGTGAAAGGTTTGGCAATATCGGTAACTTTTTGCATTACTTTTTCAGTTTTTGGAGTAGGAGAGTATGATTGTGCTAAAGGAGCTAATCTCCCAAGAAAAGTGGCTAAAGACAACCCCCCTACAGTAACCGCAGCTCTTTTTAGGAATAGTCTTCTACTAGGGCTTTTTACACCTCGATCTTCTTCCCTTTTCTTATTAGCGAGTAAGCGGCGTGCCAGTAACGTAAAAATAGGCAATGCAATATGTCCTCCGATCAATTCTGTACCTAAGCCCCCTGCATATTCTTCGACTTTTCCCCAGCCTATTTTATTAAGTTCATTATACCATTCATTGCTAATGGTATCCTCCGTACTCCGTGGAGGATCTATAATCTGAGAATGAAGCAGATCTCCACCCACTATGTAGACCTCATTTCTCCCTGTCATTTCTTTTGGGCTGCCAGGTAGCCACAGCCAAAAAAGACGGACAGGAACATCCTCCCGGCTACCCGATACTGAATCAAGCCCGATGACACTAGGACCATATTTACTCATCCTTTGTGATACCTCAGGATTCCAAGCATGAGCTGTTAAATCACCAGCAGCGAATCGATCGTAAAGCTCCTGAGCGGTTGGGTGCCTTAATACTACATCTACAAATGGAAAAGTGTGAACTCCGGGTTCAAAATGAATCTGATGTTTTTCGGTAGGCTCAGGCGATCTTTGTGTTTCACGATTAACGCTACCTTCCATAAGAATATTATAACAGAGATGTGAATATATTGGACGATCCCGTATCGGAATAGATAGAACGCTTCGGTATTATGAATTAATATCCCTTGAGGAGCTTTGTTACAGATTCAATAATATATGTCTAGCCTCAACCCCAGGGGTTGAGCGGAAACTTGAGGCGTCCATTGAAAATTTATTGGCAACTGTTTACTTTTTCCCAATCCTTGGGAACATCGCAGGGAGTCGGAAATTCCTTGCACTCGCCTGTGCCGGGGTTGCGGGCAGGCGTAATCACTTGAATGCAAACTCGCCCATTGGAAGGAGACGACACTTTAGTAGAATTTCTCAACTGCTGCAAGAAAATAATGCCTGCAAAAACAAGCGCTAACAGCAAAAGAACGATTGAAACAATTAGTTTCTTCCGGAAATTAATTTGCATTATTTACCGTAACCCGGCTGTTGCCTTCTAAAAAGAACGTAGTCGAATATATTAATTTTTCCGTCTTTATTGAAATCGCAAGACCGGACAAATCTGGCATCGCCGGTTTTTGATCCATAAGAAGTAATAACTGCCTTTAAAGTACACGGCGGGGGCGTAGGTGTGGGGGTTGGCGTAGGAGTTGGCGTAGGCGTAGAAATCGGCTTCTCCGAAGACGAGCAAGCAATTCTCATGGTCCATCCGGGATTATATCCCCGACAGCTAAAACCGAGCTCTGTCGGTTTATAGTTCGCATTGCTTCCTCCCGATTTACTATATCCGGGAGGATACGGTTGTTGAGAACCCCACCAACCCGGCGTTTTTGTGCAATCCAATTTATTCACTGTGCAGTTAAGTCCTTTGCAGTCGCTTACGGAAGCTCCTCCGCACTGTTTCCACCAATAGCCTTTGGCCGCTATGCCTTTTTCGGCTTCTGCGACACCGCTAAAGCCTTGCTGTTTGCAAATTTGGTCGGGAGTCAGACCGTTCGGATTGCCGCAGCCAACCTTATAGTCAATATAAGTGGGTGCCGCAGAAAAACCGCCGGTACCGGTTGGGGAACCGACAAGACCGTTGCTTGCCAAATATCCCGACTTGCCATAATTCGTTACGAGAGCGCTGTAATCGGTAACATCAACTCTCCCGCTGTCGTTAAAATCCGCAGCTTGGCAACTACTCCAGTTTGCGAGAGACTGCGCGGAACCGAAACAACCGACCACCTTTGTCTGATCACTCGAGGAAACACTGTCGTCGCCGTCCGCATCACCGGTTATTAAACTTACGGATTGCAGAGTAATTCCCCCATCGATAGTAAGAGGGCCTCCGCCGACCAGAGCAGAAAGTCCTTGATCCAGCCTTGCAACCATATTATATTTACCGTTAGGCAAATCACTAAGATCTGCCGTACCAATAAATCTGTTCCCATCGAATCTTAAATCGACTGTCATCGTTTTTTTCTGAACATTATTCGCATCAAAGAGAATAAAAGTAGCAGCTCTATTATTTCTTAAAGGATTACTGTTTTCGCCTGCTGCATTCCCTATCCCTAAAACTTTTACGGCAATCGGAACTCGTGTGCCTATCGCCGCACTTTTATATGTTCCGGTATGACGCTCATCGTGAAGATACTGCGGCCAATCAAGAAATTTTGCCGAGTAATTAGAATTAAAAACATAAAGGTAACTATTGCCTATATCCCAAAATCCCAGTGCTGTGGGAGCAATTATTTCTAATTTCCCATCGCTATCAATATCCAGTAACGACGGACTTCCGGTTGCGCCTAAAATACCAAGAGTTGTTGTGCCAAAATCCTTTGGGTAACCATTAGATCTAGAAAGGACCCCGGAACCTGGATTGTATTCGTAAAGATCTAGACTAGACCAAGAGAATGGCCCGCCCACAGCCAAAAGATGATTATTGCTGTCGAGTGTTGCATTAACTCCCAAAGATGGTCCTCCATAATAAGAAACCAAACCGGATGCAGGAAAACCCTTTACAAAATTCCCATCTTTGTCAATTAAATAGTATTTGTCGGACAGAAAAGTCAAAATTTCCGGATAACCATCGTTGTTAAAATCTCCAATTGTTAACAAGTCAAAATATAAATATTGCGCATCTCGCAAGGCAAGAGGAAATTTATTTGATTTAAGGTCTCCTTTATAGTCCCAAACATAAACTCTTCCTATAGTTCCTATCTGATCCCCTCCGCCTTGCGGTGATACTGGAGCATCGGGATTGGAGTAATCAACCGTCGTTGCTATAATTTCAGAAAATCCGTCGTTATCTAAATCCGCTACTGCAATATTACTAATGTATCCGTGATCATCGTTATTAATTTGGATTTCCTTCTTAAGAGTACCCGTATTTGAATATATCCGTATTTTTCTGTCCGCGTAATTAATAATAATCTCGGCGTTTCCATCGTTGTCGATATCCGCAGCTACTGGAGTAAACCAAACAAAAACATTGTCATCAATGTCTATGGGCCATCCCGGCAAGTTATTGCCGTCTCTTCCAAACATATATATCCTGCCCTGCCTTTCCGAAGTCCACCGCCCCCATTCGGCATAAACAACTGCGTTTTGTCCGTTGACGGTAATAGCAGAAAAAGTATCAGTGCTAAGATACAAATAGCCTCTTTTCCCCCAATCACCTGCTGTCCATCCAGAAACTTCTGTCCCGTCCGCATGAAAGGCTAAAAGCGCAATGCCTGCACCCCCTTTTCTGCTATCAGCGCTAACAGTAATCACTACCTCAAGTCCGGGATATTGCGGGTCTATATCCAAAACAACAGGCGAATTTGAAGCATACCACCTATTTGGGTCTTCTCCGGTACTCTTTGGCCAACCAGGAAGATTTGTACCGTCCGGTTGAACGGCATAAACTTTCATATCTTTGTAGCTTTTGAAGATAATCTCCTTTTTTCCATCTGCGTTAAGATCTGCTACGGCCGGCTTTTGACTAGATAGCCATGCGCCAAACGGAATGGGGAAATTATTTCTTATGCTGCCATCTATCCGTACGGGAACTATCGTAAAAACACTTGCGCTATTATTTGTATATGTTGTAAGACGCAGATAATGCATGCCGTCAGCCTCATTATTGTTTAGATCAACAGTCGCTAAAAGCCCGTTATGTATAGCATTGTTTCCCTCTCCTTCAAGCGATATTCCTTGAGTTGACCACGAAGTTGATTCTATCGATGCAGAATGCTCTAATGAAAACCTTAAAAAATTATTTCCATACGCACTTCCGTATATTTTGAATTTTTTTCCAAGAAGAAGACCTCCAAACGGAGAAGAAATCTTTGCTACTGCAGGAGTGGAAGCATCCATGTTGCGAAGTGTTTTCTCGGCATTAATTCTCCCATAACCATATTGATTGTCAAAAGAAGGCGTTCCTAAATCGTCGGATCCGTTGATTAAGATGTTTCTAGTTTGATCCGCTGTAAAGCTTGGGTTTTTACCCAACACCATGGCCGCAAGAGCGCTTACATGGGGCGCTGCCATTGATGTTCCTGACATCCTGATATACTCCGTGCCTATTATACGATCTTCCTTGAAGAATCGGGCCTGACTCGACTTAAGCGATAAAACATTTGAGCTTGTATCGCCGCCCGGGGCAGAAAGATCAATCGTCGTACCCCAGTTGGAGAAAGGCGATTTGTTATCATACTGCTCTGTAGAGGCAACCGTAATGACGCAATCTAAATCAGGATTACTCTCTACTGCGCAAGTTGTATTGGCGGGAAAAAAGTTTATTGTGTCAAGATTACTGTTTCCCGCTGCTGCTACAAAAATAACACCGTTTAGATGCGCAAAATTTATAGCATTTGTGAGAATTTGGCTGTCTCCAAAACCACCCCAACTAGCGTTAATAACCCTAGCTCCCCGTGCAACCGCCTCATAAATAGCCAGGGAAAGCCCATTTGTCGATCCGCTACCATACTCATTTAGTGCTTTCAGTGGAATAATTTTTGCATTAGAAGCAATTCCGGCAATCCCTTTATTATTATTGGTTATCGCCGCAATTGTTCCTGCTACATGTGTGCCATGACTATTATCATCCATCGGGTCATCATCGCCATTTACAAAATCAAAACCGGGAGCAATTTTTTGACACTGGTTATTCTTAACTTCTTCCAATGTACATGGGCCAAACTCCGGGTGGGTGTAATCAATGCCGGTATCAATAACCGCCACTAATACCTGTCCGCTAGGCGTTGCCATATCCCATGCCTGCTGCATATTAATCCGTTTTAGATTCCATTGGTAATCGTAGGAAGGATTCCAATTCGGATCGCGATTGCCGATGTTATCTGGAAATGAATCCTGATAATAAGGGTCATCCGGAAATGTGGCGCTTGAAGTTGCATTTTTTGAATTAAGCTGTGTTGTTTTATATTTGAAGTTAGGCTCGGCATAGGCAATATCCGGATTACGGCGAAGTTCTCTAATAAGAATCTCTACGGGGATTCTCTGATCAAAAGACAATTTGTAAATTTTTGATAGATCAACCCGCTCAAGTTCTTGCTGATTAATCTTCCTTGTAGAAAATTCCTCGGCCGACAGTTTTCCTTTTAATTTACTTATCTCCTCTGCCGGAGTACCAACCCCTCTGAATACCTTTTCTAAGGTATTTATTTTATGTCTTTCGTTAATTTTTTTTAGAGAACTGGGGAGAGTATTTTCATCAATTTCCGAAAGTTTTATTGGTCCTTTGTCAAGATCAACCGATTGGGTATTTATTCCTCTTCGCCTGAGCTGAAAGTCTTTATCTCTAAATTTCACTAATACTTCTCCCGGGGCATATTCCGGTTTATCGGGGGAAGAGTTATCTTTTTTCAAATCCTCTTGCGCTTTTATCGCGGTGCTCTGAGCCCTTGATCTAATATCCTGTTGTTGATTGGCAAGATAGACGGTAAGGGGAACTGCGGTTACAAGAAGAAAAGCAACTAAAAGATTCAGTACCTTTAACGATGCCTGTCGTGGATAAAACCACAAAAAACTCTGGGAAAAATTCCTCATCCCAACTCCATTATGCGAGTATTGAGTAGTCATGTCAACTATTTAATAACCTTTTAATAACTTTGAGATATGTTCGATAGTATATGTCTTCCAATACAAAAAAGAAAGAGGGAGGTCGTGGCTGGGGATGAATTCGCGGATTTCTCCGCCAAAACCGGTTTTGAATAAAGTTAAGCCTTGCCAGGGATGGTTTTTTGAAGATGGGGGAGCAATGCCCCAAAAATTATAGAGCCGCTTTCTCCTTCTTTTTGCTTCCAAAATTGCCGTCCACTGCAAAAGATAAGAAGGGGAGAGCTTTTCAAATTTTTCATCCGATGCTCCGTGATGGTAAATAGCCTGATCGCCGCAATATATTACCAACGCCCCCGAAATCACCTTATTTTTGAATTTCGCCAAAAATAACTCCGTCTGATTATCTTTTTTAAAGATCTCAAACTCTTCTCCTATCCCCTGGTGGGGGACAAAACCGTGCTTTTTTGCGGTCTTTTCATAAAGATTAAGAAAAAAATTAAGATCGGAACGACTCTTAGCTTTCACTACTTTTAGACCTAAGCTTGCTCCCCTTTTGATTAAATAACGAGTTGTCTTTCTCATCTCTTTTAGTAATTGTTCTTCTGGTTTTGTAACATCCAAAACCCAGCAAATCTGCGCATCCATATTATGAATTGGCGACTTAATGAATTTGAACTCCCGAAAAACATCCTTCCTCGCGCTTTCTTTTCGAAAAAGAGGACTTATGCGAATAAATGAGGCTCCTCGTTCCCCTGCTCTCTTCATGAGATATTGAACAAAGCACTTAAACTCACTTTTTCTAAAATCCTCAAAGACCGGTCCGTGTCGCACATGAAGATAATGCCCTCTTTTAGCAATCACGTCAACAATAAGAGCAACTCCTACAAGTTTTTCTTTATCAAAAATCCCAACCCTCTCTATCTCAAAACCAAGTTTTTTCTGCACCTCTCCCCAATTAAACGACTGAAATAGCGGATAAAAATCTTTTTTTTCTAAAAACCCCTCCCAGTCTTTCTTTTTCTCAATTTCTTTTATTTTATGGTCAGAATACCTCGCAGCTTTCTGCGAGGATGAATGACCTAAAACAAACTTTTCCGAAGGAATACTACGCAGCTCTGCTGCGGAGTAGTTTATTTTGAGCATACTGTTTGAGTAGCTGAATCACTTTTTGAACATCTGCTTTACTCATTGTTGGGTAGGTTGGGAGATTAATAACCTTTTTGGCAAAGAACTCAGCCTTTGGACACGACCCTTTTTGATAGAAAATGTTTTTTAAAAATACCCCTTTGGGATCAATAACCTCGGAGTACCATTTTCCCAAATATACTCCATGTCGCCTTAAAAATTTTAAAAGATCGTCCCGCTTGTCAACAAAAACAGGAAAGCGCAAAAATGGAATTGTTTTTTTACATGGCAGAATAAATGGAGGCTGATTAAGTTCTTCGATATACTTTTTTGAAATTATTTCCCGAGTATGATTAAATTCTTTAATCCTTTTTAATTGAAGAAGAGCTAGGCAAGCTAGTGAATTTGGGAGCTTTTTAATTAAAATAGACTTACTCATCCCTTGTTTTTCAGCCGAAGATACCGGCAAAGATAAAAGGCGCATTTTTTGAAAAATAATAAGCATTATCTTTCCTAGAGAAAAGAAATTATAAAACGGGAGAACTAAAAAGAAAAATGCAATCGGATGAAAAAGTTGCTGCGCCGTCCAAAAAAATGATGGATATTTAAGTTTTCTTTGAAATTCGCGTAGTTTCTTACCGAAAATTTCATTATTTGTCGTTGCGATGCCGCCGAATACCGATGACACTTTCTTATCTCTACCAAAACTAAAAAACGAAACATCTCCAAACGTTCCCAGCTTTTTTTTCTGATATAGAATGTCTATTGCGTGGGCGCAATCCTCTATAATAAATAACTTATGTTTTCTTGCAATTTTTTTTATTTTTTCAAGATTGGCGGGTATGCCAAAGGTGTGCTGAATAATGATTGCCTTTGTTCTTTTTGTAATTTTTCTTTCTAAATCTTCTGCATCAATTGTCAGCGAATCGTTAATATCAACATAGATCGGCTTTGCTCCTGTAGCAATAACTGAATTTGGGATGGCAACGCAGGTAAAAGATTGAAGAGCTACCTCGTCTCCATTTCCAACATCAAGGGCTCTTAATATTCCAAATAATGCGCCACGCCCGCTATTAAATGTTATTGCATGGGATACTAAAAAAGACTGGCGAAACCACTGTTCTAAAAGTTTTACAGAACTGCCAGCAAAAAATCTCCAAGGAGAAAGCAGCAACCGCAAGGCAATCAAAGCATCTTTGCTTTCAAGATTTGGGGAAAGAGAAATTGCAATTGGCCTTATCATTCTTTAATTCTGTCAAGAACCAAACCCGCCTCCTTTCCCTCAAAAACCACAACATCGCCTTTTGCAATAATACTTAAAATCTTCGCCGAAACTTTTGAAGAATTTCCAAGCGCAAGTCTACACTTCCCTCCCCCATCTGCTATTCCTCTTTCGATCTCTTTATAAAAATTTTTATTTGTAAGAAAAAGGTAATCGCACGTAGAAGATATTTCTTTTGCAATCTGATAATGCTGACTCCCTGCATTTTTACCTAGTTCAATCATCGGCTGAAGAACCAAAAATTTTTTTCCTTTATAAATTTTCATATATGCAAGGGCAGCTAAAACCGCATCCGGATTTGCGTTAAAACTATCATCAATAAGTGTCGCTCCGTTGGTGGTTTTTCGAAACGCCATGGTTTTTGGCAAGGGAGAAAGCGTAGTTACGGCTTTTTGTATCTCTTGGGCTGTCATACCTAAATGATGAGCAGTATAGATACCGGGTAGAATATTTTCTATATTCTGAGCGCCAATAAGAGGGGTTTCAAAATTAATCGCCTTCCCTTTTAGTAAAATATCGAATAAAAGAGACGCTTTTTTAACTCGGATATTGGATGCGGAAATTTCAGCTTTCCGTTCGCGCGGAATAGAAGAGTATAAGACTTTTGCTTTTTTTGCTTTCCGATAAAGCCTTTGAGTATGGACATTATTCCCATTAAAAAGCGCCAATCCATTTTTAGGCAAAGACTCAATCAATTCATATTTTGCCTCAATCGTGTTCTTTAGACTACCAAACAAAGATAAATGTTGATCATTTATTCCCGCCAAAACTCCTATTTTTGGATGAACTATCTGGCACATCTGCGCTATTTCTCCTTTTTTATAAGCGCCCATTTCAACTACAAAAATTTCCGTGCTTTTTTTTAAATCCGAAAGAATGATATTGGCAATACCTATTGGCGTATTATTGGTTCCCCGAGTTTTAATAACCTTAAAATTCTTCTCTAGGATTTGCGCCAGATATTCTTTTGTTGAGCTTTTGCCATAACTTCCCGTAACGCCAATTACCAACAAGTTTTTTTGCAAACGCATTTTTTTTATTGCCCGCTCAATTTTAAAATCCCGATAAAGTTCTGTAGGAAATGAGAACAAAAAAACAAAAAAGCCTATCAGAAAAGGAGTCAACCTATCAAGCAGAAGCAGCCAAACAAATTTATCGATTAAAGGAATTTTAAAAAGGAGAACAAGAGAAAATAAGGATAATAAAATAATTACCAGTGCTTTAAAGGTAAAAATAGGTCGTTTAAGAAGATGAAAATAAACTTCTTTAAAAGCTAAAAATGCACAAAAAGAAAAAGTCGTAACAACAAAAATCTGATAGGGAAAAAGCGCTATATCATCCATAATAACCAGGATATAGATAAGAATCGCAAGCCATTTTAAATTTGAACTTTTTGAAAAGAGAAGACTTTTACCCTGCTGTGTTTCCCTTAAATGAATAAATACTCGGTCAAATCGATATTCTTTGAGTTGCCAAAGCGCCACCCAAAACAATATGCTTCTTGCAATCCAGATAAAAAATCCAACTGATGCAATGAAAAAAAGTATGCTCATTGAAAAAATGGCCGAATCGCCTTTACAAACGCTTCCGGTTTTTCGTAAGGAAATCTGTGCGAGGCGTCTTTCGCAATCACTAAGCGACTATTTGGGATTTTTTCTGTCATAATCTTACCATCACGAAGAGGAGTAATCGTATCATTTTCCCCCCAAATAATAAGAGTCGGCACAGCAATCTTTGACAGATATTCGGTTAAATCGTCCTTAATAATATTTCTAAAAGTAGCCCGCATTTTCCCCGCTTTATAATAATCAAATTCTCCGGCGAAGCGATAAAGAAGCTTTCGAAAGATCTTTCGATATTTAGATAATGGTTTGTAAGCAAAGAAAACCGACGGATACTTTGCCAGAAAAGAAGCTATCTTAGAACGCAAAGAAAGAGAACGTTTAATGCCCGCCGCGCCGGTTAGGATCAAACCTTTCATCTTTTTATCGCCTTCTGCGGCAAGAAGTATTGCTATCCGCCCGCCAAAGGAGTGGCCAATAAGAAAATATTTGCCGTGAATTTTTTTTTGAATAAAATTTTTCACAAAATCAATATAATCTTGCAGTATTAATACTGATTTTGAAAGCGGTTCTGACCCAAATCCGGGTAAGTCGGGCGCAAAAACAGTGAACCCTTCTTTTTTTAGCAGGTAAGAAAGTTCTGAGTAAGTCTTGCCACTTAGTCCCCAGCCATGCAAGATAACAATTGGAACTCTTGATTCCTGATACGAAGTCAAGCTTGGCTTATTCATGATTTTGAATTTCTTCACTTTACCGTCACCGACTTTGCCAAATTTCTTGGTTTGTCCGGGTCGTATCCTTTTTCAACAGCAAGGTAATAAGCAAGCAGTTGTGCCGGAACAATCTGAGGAATAACCGATGCCTCACCAATATCACGCACTTCTATCCAATAATCAAATACCGATGAGTTTTTTGAAGAAATACCAATAATCACTCCGCCTCTTGACCTAATCTCTGTTGCATTCGAAATCATCGCCTCATGTGTTTGATCGTTAGGAGTAAAAACAATGCAGGGCGTACCTTTTGAAATTAAGGCAATTGTTCCATGTTTTAATTCTCCGCCAGCCAAACCTTCGGTATGGATATAGCTTACCTCCTTAATCTTCAGTGCGGCCTCCAAAGCTGTGGAGTAGGATACGCCGCGTCCAATCGAATAAATATGTACTGCCGAACTTAAAAACGATGCAATTTTTTTTATTTTTTCAATATTTTCTTTTTCCAGCAGCCTTTCGACCTCATCCGCAACTTTAGCCATTGCCGCCTTTATTTCCTTTGACTTTCCTACCATCTTAAAGGAAAGCATCAAAAGAACGACAAGCTTGGCAACATAGGCCTTTGTCGACGCAACCGCTTTCTCAGGACCCGCGCCCAAAAGCATCTTGTAATCCGCCATTCTATAAATCGTTGATCCCAAAACATTCGTAATTGCTATTATTTTGCTCCCTTTTTCTTTCGCCCGTTTTAAGGGTTCGACAACATCTATGGTTTCGCCTGATTGAGATAAAGCAATGACTAAACTCTTTTTATTTAGGAAGTCTTCAAGATAATTAAATTCAGAAGCAACCGCGGTATTTACGTGGATATGGGCAATTTTAGAAAACAGATATGTACCGGCAAGACAGGCATGAAACGCAGTTCCTGCTCCAATAAGAAATGTCCCCTTTGCGGCCTCGATAATCTGGACTAAGTGATTAATCTGGTCACCGTAATTCTTTGTAATATTTCGAATTGCCTTGGGCTGTTCGTAAATCTCTTTAAGCATAAAGTGGCGATACATCCCCCGGCTCACATCTTGAGTTTTCCACTTTATTATCTCGGGCTTAAAAGTGAGTTTTTTCCCGTTTGGCAAGGAAAGGAGTTGCAATTTTTTTCCTAAAATTACCATTTCTAAATCTTTGAGAAAAAGAACTTGTCTTGTGTGCTTGATAATTCCGGTTGCATCAGAGGCGATAAAAAACTCGTTCTCTCCAATACCGATAATTAGCGGAGAACCCGTCTTTGCCGCAATAATCTCGCAAGATTTGCTATTGGCAGCAACAATAGCATTTAACCCATCTAGCCTGTTAAACGCGTCTCGCACGGATGATGCAAAACCCTGCTTTTTTCCGTATTCTTCTATAAGATGAGGGATAACCTCGGTATCGGTTTCCGAAATAAAAAGATGACCCTTTTTAATAAGTTCTTCCCTTAACTCTTCGAAATTTTCAACAATTCCGTTATGCACAACTGCTATTTTCTGAGTGCAATCTAGATGAGGATGAGCGTTGGCAATAGTTACTCCTCCATGCGTTGCCCATCTCGTATGCCCGATGACAAGTTGAGAGCTGAAAGGCGAAAGCTGAGAAATTCCGTTTTCAATTTTACCTATATACTTTTCTACAATAAATTTATTTTTCTTATCTGAATTTTTCATTTTTAATTTTTCATCGCGAAGCGACAAGCTTTGCTTATTTTTAATTTTTGATGCTATTCCCCACGAGTCATAGCCGCGATACTCGAGAGTCTTCAAACCCTCAAGAACAATTTGAGCAGCGCGATTATCTTTACCGACGTATCCAAATATCCCGCACATATTAGTAATTAGCAATTAATGACACTACCTCTTCTAGATTGCCTACTATGGCATCTGGCACAAAATTCTTGATTTTTCTTTGCTTTTGTGCATAAGGACCGCGCTTAACCCAGATTGTAGAAAGGGAAGAATCTATCATCTTTGCCTTGTATAAAATTGTAAGTTTATCGTCAACAAAAAAAAGTTTGGCGTTTTTGTACTTTTGCAAAATTTTTTTTAGCTCTTTTTCTTTTGCTTCAACAATGTGAGTAAAATCCTTATTAAAGTAATCTATTATATCTGTTTTTTTTAGTTTCTTTGTTTGCAGCCTTACCTTCCCTTCAGAAAAAATACCTAAGTCGGCTACGGATAAAAGTTTGTTCAAAGCTGTGTGCACCTCTTCGTAAACCGAATGTTTTTTCAGCTGGCTTTCTTTAAAAAGATCTGTGTCAAAAAGTGTATAGTCAATGTCAAATAAAACAACCTTCTTTTTACCTAATAACTTCCCCATCTTTATGAACTCCTTTTACCGAGGTAAGTGGATAAACAATGGTATTTTTTCCCAATAGGGTTCCGGGATTTAAAACCGCATTCACTCCAATCGTTGAATTATCGCCAAGAATCGCCCCAAATTTACTCAAACCCGTGTCTATTCTTTTGTTTTCTGTTTTTATAGTGACGGACTTTTTGTCAAAACGAAAATTTGCGAGTATTGCGCCGCCTGAAATATTTACATTACTTCCAATAATGCTATCCCCAATATAGTTTAGATGGGCCGCTATTGCGTTATTCAGCAAAATTGAATTTTTAATTTCGGCGCCATGACCGATATGGACGTTATCTCCTAAGATACAACCGCCCCGTAAATAAGAAGCGTGCCCGATAAAACAATTTTTTCCAATAATTGCGGGTCCCTTAATAACGGCATAATCCTCAACTAACGTATCTTTACCGATAAAAATATTTTTTCCATAATTGGGTTTTAGTCTTCCGGTCTTAAAAAGACCGATTATGTAATTTTGAATCCCGCCTATTGGCTCCCAGACAAATTTTGCGTCCTTAAAAATATCCGAAAAATCAAAAGCGGACAAATCAAAAAAATCTTTTGGAGTAAACATTTTTTTCATAAGTGAACCCGCCCAAACATTTGTTGTGCTTCTTCTAACTCTTTTGGGGTATTTACGCCCCTCCAGTCAATTCGTCCTCCACGGACTGCTTCAATCCTCTCGCTGTGCTTGCGAGCTAACTCAACAAGACTGACTAAGTAATATTCGCCCGAGACTTTGCTTTTTTTAACTTTTTTAAGATATTTCCGTAGAAATTCTAGGCTAAACAAATAACAAGCTGGGTTTACCTCCTTAATTTCTCTTTGTTTCTCTGTTGCATCTTTTTCCTCAATAATTGCTAAAACATGTCCCTTTTTATCCCGAATAATCCTGCCAAGGCCCGCTGGGTCGTCAAGCGTAATCGTCAGAAAAGTCATAGATGCTCCCACGGCAAGATGCCTTTGGATTAATCTTTTTAGAAGATTTTCTCTGTAGAAAGCAGAATCATCGCCATTTAAGACAAGCACATCTGAAATCTTTCTATCTAATTTTTTTAAACCGCACTGTACGGCATGAGCAGTGCCTAAGTGTTTCTTTTGTTCTGCAAATAGAACATTGTAGTTTCCTAAAGCTGATATTACCGAGTCTTTGGCAAAACCTACAACCACCACGATTGGCACAACTTTTAGGGCCTCTAAAAGAGCTATTGTATGAATAATCATCGGTTTTCTTCCAAGCGTAAGCACCACCTTGTTAAATGTTTTTGAATTCATTCTTTTTCCTTTTCCCGCGGCTAAGACAACTGCGGCAATACTAGTTTTTCTATTCTTTTTATTCATGATCAACTCTTTTTATATCTGCTCCTAAATGTCTTAGTCTTTTATCGAAATTTTCATAGCCTCGGTCTAAATGCTCTACTCCAAAAATAATGCTTTGCCCTCTTGCGGCTAGAGCCGCCAAAACAAGAGTCGCTCCTGCCCGAAGATCGGAAATTGTAAGGACGCCGTTATGAAGAGGTGTTGAACCATAAATTTTTGCGCCATGAAAATATTTTCCTGTGTCATCCTCAAGGTTAAAGTTATAAACTTCTTTAGGATTTTTTATTTGAGGGTTAAAGAACGTAATCTTTGCCCCCATTTTCTTAAGCTCTGAAACATAGCCAAACCTGTTTTCATATACCGTTTCATGAATAGTTGATGTCCCATTTGCCTTTGCCATCAAAACCGCCCAGGGACCCTGCCAATCTGTCATAAAACCAGGATAGGCCGAAGTAACAATATCAGTTTTTGTAAGATTTCCGATATAGTAAAATCGAAGTCCTCCGTTTTTTTCTTCAAACCCTGCGCCGGCGGCTTTTAGCTTTGCCAAAAAAGTCCTCAAATTTTGCGTTTTTATATCTTTTATAAAGATGTCTCCTTCGGTTATTATTGCCGCAATTGCAAAAGTAACGATTTCATTTCTATCAGGGCTTATGGAAAACTCGACACCACAGAGATTTTCTACGCCATTTATCACGATTGTCCGCGGCCCAACGCGTTTAATTTTTGCGCCCATTAAGTTAAGAAGGCTAATCAGCTCATCAACCTCCGGCTCTTGGGCGGCATTTTCCAAAATAGTTCTGCCTTTGGCTAAAACCCCAGCAAGAATTAAGGTCTCAGTACCCGTATGGCTGTTTTTTTCAAATCGATATTTTGTTCCTTCTAGTTGTTTCGTGCTTGCATGAAAATAACCATCGCTGTTGTTATAAACAATATCAACTCCCATTTCTCTAAGACCTTTAATAATTCTATCAATAGGACGCGCGCCAATGCGGCAGCCGCCTGGATTTGGAATGATTGCCCCCCCGGTTCGGGCCAAAAGCGGGGCTAAAAACATAGAGGAAGTCCGTATCTCTGCGGCTTTATCTAAAGAGATTTTGTCTTTTTTAAATCTTTTAAGTTGAACTGTTGCTGTATGATCTTTTATCGATACTTCTCCCCCCAGCTCTTTAATAATATCTACCATAACAAAAAAGTCAGAAATTAGAGGAATGTTATGAATAATTAATTTTTCCTCTGTCAAACAGGCGGCAACAAGCGCCTTAAGAGCTACATTTTTAGCTCCTGACACCGAAACAGCACCTGTTAACTTTTTTCCGCCGTTTATAATAAACTTCTCCATAATAAACTAGACGCTATCTTATAAACATCTCCCGCTCCCATTGTTACCAGAAGAGTATCTTCTTTATATTGTTTTTGATTGATATATTCTACCACATCCAAAAGTCGAGGCAAAAATAAAACCTCTTTATGAAATCTCTCTATTGACAAGGCCATCTTTTCTGATGAAACAGACTGATCCGGCTTTTCCCGAAGAGACGGATAAATATCGGTAAGAATTAGTGTGTCGCATAACCCAAACGAGCGGACAAACTCTTCAAAAAGCGCTTTTGTGCGTGAATAGGTATGGGGCTGAAAAATACAAACAATTTTTTTCTTGGGAAAGCTTTGGCGAAAGGCAAGAAGCGTTTTTTGTATTTCGGTTGGATGGTGTGCATAATCATCAAAAATAAGGCCTCCCGATTGAAGCTTCCCAATATATTCAAATCGCCGTTTACTACCGCTAAAAGCAATAAGCGCTTTTTTTATTTTCGCAATATCCAAACCACACTCCAAAGCCGCAACGATTGAAGCTAAGGCATTTAAACCGTTATGTTCTCCCGGCACATTAAGAACAAATTCCCCTAAAGAAGTACCATCTTTGGTAGCTACCCAAAAAAAAGTTTTAAGATCCGAAATGCTTACTTTTTTTAGAATAAAATCATTTTGCGGCGAGTATCCAAAAGTAATTACCCGGCCTTGATATTCCTTTAGAAGTTTTTTTACTTGAGGATCATCCTTGCTGGCAATCAAGACTCCATCGTTTGGTAATTGATTGGCAAATTTAAGATACGCATCTTGCATGCTGTCTATCGACTCGTAAACATCCGGATGATCAAATTCAATATTAGTAATTACCAAAATCTTTGGGTGCTGCCATAAAAATTTCACTGTTTTATCGTACTTTGGCTCGGTCATATACTCATCTGCTTCGGCGACAAAATATTTACCTCTGCCAAAATGCCCTGCTGAACCAAGCGAAGCAACCATGCCGGTACCAACCACATAGGATGGGTCAAGACCGCCTTCTCTAAGAATTGTGGCAATTATTGCCGTTGTTGTTGTCTTTCCATGAGATCCGGCGACCGAAATGCCTTCGAATTTTTTTCCAAACAAATCTCCTTTCATAAATACCCCAACCGCCTGTCCTTGAGTCATAATCTGAATTCCTTGCTCGCGCGCTGACTTTACCTCCTCATTATCGAAGCCCCCGTGTGCGCCGGTTGTAATAACCAAATCAACAGATTTTATATGTTCTTTTGAGAATCCAATAAGGGGATTTATCCCGGCTTTTCGAAGCGCTTCATCAGTAATAAACTCTTCTTCTATATCACAGCCGGAAACGGTAAACCCTGCTTCCTTTGCAATAATTGCCAAAGGCGTCATCCCTACCCCTTTAATACCGACAAAATGAATATGCTTATTTTTTGTCATAATAATGTAACGCGCGGGGAGGCACAAAATTTTTACCTGTCGCGAACCGCCACGAAAGCCTTTCAAGGTCTTACTATGATCCTAATAACCGAACGACTCAAAGATCTTTCTAACAACCGGCGACAAGAAAATTTTCGTGCCGACCTAAGCGTTATTCGCCTTTAATGCCGCCTTAACAGCCTCGTGCTCGCTCCACGGCTCCTCACCATGACCATAGTTTATTGATTGCTCGTGTCCTTTTCCCGTCAAAAGAACCAAATCGCCTTTTTTTGCCATTGAGATCGCCTTCTTGATCGCCTCCTGCCGATCTGGAATTTTGAACAGGGTATTATTTTTTATTCTTAATTCATGATTCTTTATTCCCGATTTAATTTCTCTTATAATCTTTTCTACTGATTCCGATCTTGGATCTTCGGCAGTTAGAATAATAATATCTGCGTATTTTGACGATGCTTGTCCCATCTTTGGTCTCTTTTGCCTATCTCTTTCTCCCGCACTTCCAAAAACATGAATTATTTTGCCTTTTACTTGCGATCTTGTTGAACTTAAAAGCTGTTCTAAAGCATTAGGCGTATGGGCAAAATCAATCATGACCATGAAATCATCCTCGTGAACTATCTCTCCTCTTCCTGTTGGTGCCTCAAAACTTGCTATCGCACTTCGAATCGCCTGATCTGTTAATCCAAGCTCTTTGCAAACAGAAATTGCGGCAAGAACATTATATTTATTAAACTCGCCAATCAGGTTTGTTTTGAAAGAAGACTTCTGAGGAGTAATATCAGCAGATTTCCTTAGCCCGTAGGTTATCCATTTTTTATTTTTTATATGTCTTTTTGATATTTTATTTTTTATTTTTTCTATTACCGAGTAAGACTTCTCGTCTCTATTCACTACCGCCACCTTTGCCATCTGAAGAAGCTTAAGCTTAGTCCTGGCATATTCCTCATAAGTTTTATGATAGTCGAGATGCTCGGAAGTAATATTTGTGAGAACTCCTATATCAAATTCAATCCCAAACACCCTGTTTTGATCCAGAGCATGAGAAGTTACCTCAAGAACAATATAGCGAGGGATGATGCTGCCAGCGGGTGACGCGACTTGAGAACTAGAACGAGGGGTGACACGACTAGGGCTCCCATGAGCGCGCAGTTCGTTCGGCTCCAGCTTGCTGGAGAGACTAGAACGAGCACTCATGGGA
>JACPTT010000100.1 GCA_016192645.1 Candidatus Levyibacteriota bacterium
AAAGATAGATAATCTATTTAAGACATCGAGAGAAAAAATTGAATTAGAAAAGGCTAATCTCAACCTAATTAGAGTTTTGGAGTATACGTTCACTCAACCCTACATTACTGCATCTTTAGTGAATAGAAGGCTGAGGATACCACTAGCTACATGTAAGAGATATTTAGCAATCTTAGCAAAGAAACAAATTATTGACGATTTGGGGATAGTTAAAAAAAGACGGGTGTATGCAAATATCCAACTCTTGCAAATTTTAAGAAACATATAAGGGTCAATGCCGGGAGCTTTTTTGTGGAGATTTTAATTAACCTCTTCGGTCAAAAGCGTAAAAAAAGAGCGCATAACAATTTGCGGCACGCGCAAGACTACGAAGAACGATTTATAAAATATTCGCACTAAGCCTTCTTCCACCTCTAAATTTTCAAGTTCTTCAAAGTTAATCCTTGGCCATTCATCAATAAACTACCATGGACTTTAGCCCATGGTATTCCCGCCAGCCGGCGGGAAAAGTTTGTTTCTCGTTCTCATCCACGCGATGAATCGCGTGGTATTCCCACTCGAAATAAGCGGCGCTTGCAAATAATTCATATAAAACTACTAAATCAACATTATAAATTTTTGTCTGTATGGCTTAATACAGATATTTAGTAATGGGGACTACAGATGGGCTAGCGCTCGATGAGGGCTTGTTCGTTGAGTTTTTTCAAGTCCAGAATCGTAATTTTTCCCCGCTCAACCTTGAGTATTTTTTCCTTTTGCAAACGATTCAAAGCCACAGTTGCGGTTTCCCGAAAAGATCCGACAAATTCGGCAATGCGTTGATGAGTTAAGGGGAGAGGAATAATAACCTTTTTGTTCTTTTGAATTCTAAAACGCCTGGCGCAGTCGGCTAAAAAATTTGCCACCCTTGCCGTTGCGTCGGTTAAAATAAAGCCTTCGAGCTTTCGCTCGGTATAATTTAGCCTTTCAATAAAAACATGCAGGAGATCAACAAGATATTCTGGATGCTCAAGCACAAGATCAAGATACTCTTTTCTTGACATGGTGATAATCTCGCTATCGGTGATTGCCTCGGCGTTATGGCGGAGTCTCTCATCCTGCGATGTCAGCGCCCGCACTCCCAAGATGCTTCCCGGTCCGTATAGATAAATAACGGTATCTTTTCCTTCCTCAGACATTCGATATAACTTCACAAAGCCCTCCTTAACAAAGTAAATGCGATCGGGCTGGTCGCCTTGGTAAAAAATGATGTTGCCTTTTTTGATGTTCAAAGGAGGTCTTTTGGCGTATTTTTGGAAAAAAGAGGTAAAATCAGGTTGCTGCCAAATCTTCTCAAGACGAGTTTTTAATTTTTGTTTATCCGCATCCACAGCCGCATTATATCATGGAATGCTAAGGGTTTGGATTTGGCGGGAAGATTAGTTAAGAATCGTTACCCTCTGTTTCGTTCTGTTCCCGAACCCTTTGGCATCGGGCAAGAAAATCCAGCATGTATTGGCGCAGTTGGCTTTCCAATGTTGGGGTAAGTGGACCAAAAGGGCCATGTGGCGGAATAGTCATTGTTTCTCCGGTAACAGGTTCGTCGCGATTCGAAACTCCAAAAAAAGCTTTTACGTCTTGAATGGTCGTTACTTCTTCAGGAAGGCGGAATTCAGGATTTTCTTCTCTGAATTCAGGTGATCTCATTTTACCTCCTTTACATGATCTCTTCCATGATTATACCACAACAACACCTTCGTTTACGCCCTCGGGAGGGTTCTCGATGGATAGGGTTTGGTCCGCCCTCGTGAGATCTCCAAGCGAATCGGATTGAATCGAAAAACCCAACCGATTTAGGAGTCTATTGGGGCGAGGATGAGTTTGTTTTTCTCGATTTTGAGCTTGAGTTTATGTCGTTCTCTAAGACCTGCGAGTTTCAAAACGGCTTGGGGAAGAACAATGCCGTAAGAATTCCCAATCCTTACAATCTTTCTTTCCAAATCTTATCACCTCCTTTGTCCCGTCTTGTTTCGTAATAACATTGTAATTACGAAAAGAGGGAGAGTCAAGAGAGAAGAGAGGATTTCTTGGAAAATCATTCTAAAGTCTATTATTATGGAGGAGCGTACTTTGGGTAGAGTTTCTAGGAAATGATTTCTGTTAGGGGATAAATCAACTTATAGGTTTTTTGGGCAAGACGTGCGCCTGCTGCTACGAATTCCGGAACACAGGACGAAGTTGATTTGGATGGGTTTGAGGCTAAAGAGGGCCGAAGCATATCTACTATATGATCGACAAGAATGAATCCTGAAGGGTCTTGTTCTAATAATTTGGCAAATCTCTCTCTCATTCGTCGAGCTCCCAGGAACATATTTATTTGTCGATCTAATGCTAAGCCTTCAGTAGTTAGAGCTTCCGCTACTTTATCTGCAAAATCAAGATGATTTGCAATGGTTTTAGTTGCCTGTTCTGATGTTTCCCCAATAGCTTTTTCTGCTATTTCTATGACTCCGGTTGTTGAAGAAATTCCCGTTAAATAATCATAGAATAGGCTGAAGGCATAAGGATTATTAGGGGGCTCAGACATAAAAGCAATTGGTATCTCTGACAGCTTACGCTGAAGAAAAAGAGCACAAAGCAAAGGTCTCGAGGGGTATTTATGACTTTCTTGATAAATTTTGTCCCGAAAATCCATGAGTTTTGTCCGAGTAGTTTCTTCACTGCTTTGAAGGTCTTGAATAGTAGCGTTTTCTATTAGTTGAAGTTGTTGAACCCCTTCATTAATAAATCTTCTTTCTGGTTTGAGTAGAGCCGCCAGTTGTATTCTGTATGCCGTTAATTTTGCTATTGATAATTCGCGATCTTTCATTGAATTAAAGTGAGAGTATTTTACTTAGATAAGAGCGAAAAAGCAAGCCGATGGCGCTACATAGCTGAATTTAACTCCTGGGGTGGGGTTATTTCGCGATTGCGGAAGATTTCCCAAAGTGGTATACTTTAGATATCCTGAACCTCGATTAAATCGGGGTAAAAAGAAAGGTGGAGGAAATGAGTGGGGATAGCAAAATCAAAAATCAAATCCGATTTAATCGGATTCAACAAAAAACAATTAACACTTAACTCTTCAAAACAGGCTTCTTCGACCCGTTCGAAGAGCTCAGGGTCTTCTTCGATGGAGGAGCTTTTGAAGAAACAGCAGGGCAAAATCCGCGGTCTTCACAAAGGTGATGCGATTAAAGGCAGAATTACCAAACTTACCCCGTCTGAAATTTTAATCGATATTAACGCAAAGACCGATGCGGTGGTGTTGGAGAAAGACAAAAGAAATCTTCGCAATTTACTTTCTTTACTTTCGGTCGGAGATGAGGTTTTAGCAAGCGTTTTGAATCCGGAATCAGACATGGGTTATCCGGTTGTCTCGCTTCGCCGGTTTTTAGCGGACACAACTTGGAAGAAGCTTGACGAGCTTAAAAAATCGCAAGAACAGTTCGATGTTGTTGTTGATAATATAACCCGAGGAGGCTATCTGGTCAGCACCAAAGAAGGGATTTCCGGTTTTTTGCCCAACTCGCAAAGTTTATTAACCTCCCAAAATCCTCTGGGCAGCACAATCTCTGCTTTTATTTTAGAGGTGGACCGCCTGACCCAAAAAGTGATTTTCTCGCAAAAACCAGCTGTCAGCAGTGAGGAGTTTGAAAAAGCAGTTAAAAAACTTAAACCGGGACAAAAAATTCAAGCCGCTATTTCTACTATTGCCCCTTTTGGCATATTTGTTTCTTTTCCATCTGCAGATGGAAAATCTTTGGATGGACTGGTTCATATTTCTGAAATTTCTTGGGATAAAGTCGAGAACATAGCGGGTTTGTTTAATGTCTCGGACAACATTGAGACAGTGATAATTGGCATAGACCGCCAAGCCAAACGACTGGAGTTATCAATAAAACGATTAACCGAAAGCCCCTTTGAACAGAAGCTAAAAGAGATAAAGACCGAAGAGAAGTTAAGCGGAAAAGTCGCCCGAGTTCTTTCTTCGGGAGTTATTATAGAATTTGATAGCGCTTTGGGTTTGGGAGGAGTGGAAGGATTTATAAGAAGGGAAAAAATTCCTCCCAATGTTAAATTTGAAGTTGGAGATAGAGTTGTGGCAACGGTTTCTGAAGTTAATGTCAAAAGACAGAGGATTGTTCTTGTCCCAGTACTTAAAGAAAAACCAATAGGCTATAGATAACTTATGAAATCTTCGATTTCATTCGTTTGTCAGGAATGCGGGTATGAGTCGGTGCAGTGGCTTGGGAAGTGCCCGGAATGCGGCAACTGGAACAGCCTCAAAGAAATATCAAATATCATCGGTTCGGCAGGTTCAGGAAAAATCAAAAGAGAAAGAGAGCGAGTCATTGTTGATTTGCGGCCAAAACCCCTTTCGGAAGTTCATTACGAAGAAAAAAATAGGATTAAAACGGGATTTTCGGAGGTGGATGGTGTTTTGGGCGGAGGAATAGTGCCGGGGTCGGTAATTCTTTTGGCAGGAGATCCGGGAATCGGCAAGTCGACACTACTCTTGCAGATTGCGTTGAAAATTGCTCAGGGTCCTGTCGCGGGTTTCCCTCCCGCCAGTGCTCCGCTAGTCTCTCCGCCTGCTGGCGGAACCGAACGCGTGCGCGCTGTCGGGAGCCCTTCCACCCGCACCACCCTTCGCAATAACCATATTTTGTATATTTCTGGGGAGGAATCGGAAGAGCAAATAAAACTTCGGGCAAATCGTCTCAATTCCCAAAAAAATGAAAACTTTCTTTTATTATCAATAAACAATACCGATGCGGTAGTTTCGGTTATTGAAAATATGGTCATTAAAAATATAAAACCCTCGCTTGTTATTATCGACTCAATTCAAACAATGGAGTCGGAAAATCTTGAAGGGCTTTCCGGAACACTCGGACAAGTTCGTTACAGCGCATCTTTATTTATCAAACTAGCAAAAACATTAGGAATTCCAATTATTCTTGTCGGCCATGTTACCAAAGAGGGAATGGTGGCAGGACCAATGATTCTGTCGCACATGGTTGATGTGGTCTTATTTTTGGAAGGAGAAAAAACAACGCAGACCCGAATCTTACGGGGTTTAAAAAACAGATTTGGGCCAATTGATGAGGTTGGTGTTTTTGTGATGGAAGGGGAGGGGATGAATGAAGTTAGAAATGCCGAGCAGTTTTTCTTAACTCAAAGGCAGAACAAAGCTTCGGGTTCGGTACTGGTGGTTACGCTTGAGGGAACGCGGGCATTTCTGGTTGAGCTTCAGGCTCTTACTGTTTTTTCAAAACTTCCATACCCTCGGCGCATCGCAACAGGAGTTGATTCCCGGCGGCTTGAGCTTTTGCTGGCTGTACTTCAAAAACACTGCCGTCTTCCTCTTGAAACAATGGATGTCTTTGTTAATGCGGCGGGAGGACTTAGAATTTCCGACACGGCTTCGGATCTTGGAATTTGTCTGGCAATTTTTTCGAGTCTTAAGAATATGCCTCTTGCAAACACAGTTGCAATATCAGAAGTTGGCCTTTTGGGAGAGCTTCGAAGCGTTGGGCTTTTGGATAAAAGAATAAAAGAAGCAAAGAAGTTGGGATTTAAAAATATTATAAGTTCCCGAACGCACAGATATTTAAATGAAGCAATAGGAGAGTTAACTAAACAGTAGTTAGAATTTTTGAAATGAGAAGTGAGATGTTTTTGATTTTGAACCACGTTTGGCATGATGAATCCTTGACTTCTTGAATTCAAGATGTCAAGATTTCAAAAGCGTCAAGATCAAAAATATCAAGAATATCCAACTTCAATAGTTCTAAATAATATATGGCAAAAGATAGATTTCATTTACCTACCTTTTCACCCAAAATGGTAGGACTTCTTGCCGATGAGGTGGCAAAAACAGTTGTTAAACGGCTGCCGACCATTTTGCCTCGCTCCAAAAAAACAAAAAGCGCAAGTAAAGGAAAAAAGATAGAAAAAGCATTGTTTTTAGACACCTCGGCAATAATTGATGGTCGAATTTTTGATCTTGTGAACCTTGGTCTTTTAATCGGCGATATTGTTGTTTTGGAAAGTATTCTTCTGGAGCTTAAACATATTGCCGATTCGCAGGATACGGTTAAGCGAGAAAGAGGAAGAAACGGGCTGGAGTTTTTGGAAAAGCTTAAAAAGGCAAAAGGAGCGAAGCTAAAAATTTTATCAGAGAATGAATATAAAAATTATTCAAAAGATGAGATAAAAGAAGTCGATGAAAAGCTAATTAAAGTTACAAAGATGAATAAAGGTCGGATAATAACCTGCGATTATAATTTGGAGAAAAAAGCAATCATCCAAGGAGTTGTGGCAATCAACGTCAACGCCTTGGCAAATGCCCTCAAAATTCGAGCTGTGCCGGGCGAAGCGCTGCATGTTAAGGTTTTGCATAAAGGAAAGGATATAACCCAAGGAGTTGGCTACTTGGATGACGGGACGATGATTGTAATTGAGCAGGCAAGTGCGGAAATTGGAAAAATGGTTGATGTTGTGGTTTCCCGGGTTATTCAAACAACAGCGGGCAGAATTTTATTTGCCAAGAAGATCTGATTTGTCTTCTCACGTTCTGTTCCTAGAATTAGAAGAGGTAAGAGTACCTGCCCAATACTCCTACCTCATCTGATAATACGAGCAGAAAATCTTCATTAAAAATGTTAAGTTATAACAGGATAAACTTTAATCTTTAGCTTCCTTCATTTTTCTTGACAAACAAGAAAAATTCTGGTACTAATCTTATTTATGCATTTAGTTTTATTTCCTGCCTAAGGGACTAAATGCATTTTTTCAAGAGCATTGCTTATCGTACCGATCTTATCATCTTGAGTAACGAAAGCGATGCTCTTTTTTTCAGCCAAAGGCCGACTACAAAAAAACTACCGGTACTGCCAAACCCTTTTTTACCAAAGTCCGAAATTGCTCCCGTCCATATTTGCGCAAAGCATCCTGCTTGGAGTCGGAAGGGACTCGCTTATCTGTTCTCCTAAAGAATGATTTAAGAAAAGAAGCCCAAAATTTCATACCTGAAAAGATTATATCACCCCTTGTCAAGTGTGTCAACCTATAGCAAAATACCCCTCAAAATTGTGTAGTCCTAGAGTAAATTATATTTTGCTTAGGTTGCTAATTCAATCTGATTTGCCAGCTGGCGGACAGTTTGCGAAAAATGTGGATAAGTTGAGGATACAAAAAATCAATTAGGTAAATTCTAAATCCTAATACCTAAACTCTAAATAATCTCAAAATTCAAAAGTTCTAAATTACAAACAAGTTTTAATATTTTTGTATTTTGGTTATTTGAATTTTTTTAGGATTTAGTGCTTAGGACTTAGGATTTTGAGGATTTCCTCCGTAAGATCCACCCAACCACTCCCGAAGAAATAATACCAATAAGGGGGAGAATCTCTGGTCCGGTTGCCGGAGTTTTCGTAACTAGGGGCGCTGGAAATACCGGAAATCCCGAAGGCGCAGGCGTTGGCCCCGATTGAATCGGGGTTTGGGTTTGGACGCAAAACTCTGTTAATCCGCCTCCGTATACGGGTTCGCATCGAACAGCCGCCGCTGCGGGAATAATGAAGAATGAATAATGAAGAATGAAGAATAAGACTGCCAAGAAAATTTTCATTGGTGGGAAGTGTAGCATAGAATTTGCTTCTTGACAACATATGATGGATATGATGTAATATGAGAGTCTCCAGCGCTTAAATTTTTCATTTTTCATCTTTAACCTTTAATTTTATTTCAATGCCTACTAAAAAAATTCAACCGATTGATGAGATTATTGGCTCGCCTCGCGCCAGCGGCGACGCAAGGCACAGTGAAGCGGGCTCGCCGGAAGCGGTAGTAGAGCCTCAAGTGTTTCAGGCACCTTTGGTTCCAACCGCGCTCAGCGCGGTTCCCGCGTCAAACGCGGTTCCAACCGAGGAGGTTGCCGGTATTTTAGATATTCAGCCGGAAGGCCATGGCTTTTTGCGGCCTAAATTTCTTCCATCTTCGCGGGATATCTATATTTCTCAGTCTCAGATCAGGCGCTTCCTTCTTCGTCCGGGCGATTCAGTTGCGGGAGTGGCGCGGCCTCCCAAAGATACCGAGCGCTATTTTGGCTTATTAAAAGTGGAGAAAGTTAATGGAGTTTTGGCCGATGACTCCTTAAAACGTCCTTATTTTGACGATCTAACTCCCATTTATCCCAAAAAACAGGTTGTGCTTGCAACCGGCAAACTGCCTCTTTCAACCCGCATCATGGATTTGATTTCTCCCATTGGTTTTGGCCAGCGGGGGATGATTGTGTCGCCTCCTAAAGCCGGTAAAACAACAATCTTAAAAGAAATAGCTGCCGGTATTTCGCAAAACTTTCCCAAAGCTCATCTTATGGCAGCTTTAATTGGAGAGCGGCCGGAAGAGGTGACAGATATTACTCAATCGGTGAAGGGAGATGTTGTTGCCTCAAATTTTGACGAACCTCCCGACCATCAAACAAGGGTCGCCGAAATAGTTTTAGACAGAGCAAAAAGACTGGTTGAGAGAGGAGTGGATGTTATTATTCTTCTTGATTCAATCACCCGTCTTGCCCGTGCCTACAACCTTTCGGTTGAGCCATCGGGCAGAACTTTAACCGGCGGTTTTGATCCGGCGGCTCTTTGGCCGGCAAAAAGATTCTTTGGAGCGGCCAGAAACTGCCAAGAAGGAGGCTCTTTAACTATTATTGGAACTGCTTTGGTTGAGACAGGCTCGAGAATGGATGATCTGATTTATGAGGAATTTAAGGGAACCGGCAACATGGAGCTCCATTTAGATCGAAGGCTTGGAGAGCGGCGCATATTTCCCGCCATTAATATTGAGCGCTCAGGCACTCGGCAAGAAGAGCTCATTCTTTCGCCCGAGCTTCTCAAAAAGGCAGTCACGGTAAGGCGAATGGTTGATATGTTAAGCCCCGACGAGAGAACGGAGGTTCTTATTGAACGACTGTCAAAAACCGCCACAAACGAAGCATTCCTCGAGTCTTTAGGGAAAGGATAGATTTGGAATCTTTGAAGTGGGAAATGGGAAGTGGGATCTTGAATCTTTGACTTCTAGAAAATAAGACATTAAGATTATTTGAAATTCTGCCAATTATTCTTTAAGTTGGTGAGCTTTTTGCCCAGTTTATTATAGCGCTCTATCAATTCATCAACATAACCAGGTTTCTTGATATAACCTTTATGCTTTGCAAGTAGAAGATGACTCATCATTTCATTTGCCTCACCAACACATTCGCGAAGATACTTTTGAAAATCTTTTAACGATTCACGCCTTGCATACCCTTCTGCAATCAGTGGCGGAATCGCACGTGCAGCCCGCCTTGTCTGATCCGTTAGAAGAAACTTTTCTGAGGCAGGATAATTCTTGAGGACTTCCT
>JACPTT010000099.1 GCA_016192645.1 Candidatus Levyibacteriota bacterium
ATGGTTCGCGGATAACAATTCCTTTTCCTCTTACCCAAACAAGAGTATTGGCAGTACCTAAATCAATTCCAATGTCATGAGAAAAAAGACTAAAGAATCTATCCAGCATAATCGCGTTCCCATTCTACCAGGTTGCTCATAGTTTGCCAATATGATACATTAGGAAAATAATTGTTTCATTACTACATTGCTCAATTGCTAAACAATGGAACAATCGAACAATGATTCTCAAAATCTGTAATCGCATCATCGAATACGCTTTCTACGCTCTTTTTTTCCTGCTTCCTCTCGTTTTTACCAGCGATACCTATGAACTTTTTGAATTCCCAAAAATGTGGCTTGTTTTTGCCATAACTTTAATTATTGCCTGTTTTTGGCTGATAAAAATGGTTCTGCAGGGCAGATTTTTTGTTGCCCAAACACCACTGGATATTCCAATTGTGCTTTTTTTGCTTTCCCAAATCATCTCAACCATTTTTTCTCTTGATATTCATGTTTCGATGTGGGGTTATTACTCGCGCTTTAACGGAGGCCTACTTTCAATCCTCTCTTATATCTTTCTTTATTACGCATTTATCTCAAACATTATGAGCGAGGGGTGGCGGGCGCGGGGGACCCCCGTCGAGCACCCGCAGGGAGCAAAGCGAGCGAGGATGTCGGACGGGGGAGAAGCCCGACAGGACCCCGAGCGAATAGTAAAACGTCTTATTTTTGTGAGCCTTATTTCAGGCGCAATTGTTGCCCTCTGGGGTCTTCCTTCCCATTTTGGCTACGACCCGACTTGTCTTCTTCTTCGAGGAAGCCTTGATGTTTCCTGCTGGACCGAGGCTTTCCAGCCAAAAATTAGAATCTTCTCAACTTTAGGCCAGCCCAACTGGCTCGCCGCCTATCTTTCGATTTTAATACCGATAGCGCTTGCATTCGCAATATCAAACATTAAAAATCAAATATCAAAAACACAAAGTAAATATCAAAAATTTTTAATTTTTAATATGTCTCTTTTATATTTTCTATTTGCTATTTTATTTTTTCTTGCTCTTCTTTTTACCAAATCCCAGTCCGGATTTGCCGCGGGAGTTTTTGCTATCTCTCTCTTTATCATCGCCGCTCTTTTTCAAGAATTGAAGGGAAGTAAGTCGCTGCGGTTATCAATTCTTAAGAGCCATACCGCAGGTATGCTTTTGATTATTTTGGTGATTTTTACACTGATGTTTTTCTTTGCCGGCTCCCCCATTGAGCGGCTGAACATTTTAACTTATGAAGGGGTCAAATCCGATTTAATCGGATTCAAAAAAGTGACAACTCCGCTTCCAGCGCAATTTGGTGCGCTGGACGGAACCGATTCGGGGAAAATTAGAATGATTGTCTGGCGTGGCGCACTTGATATATTCAAAAATAACCCGCTGATCGGAACCGGAGTTGAAACCTTTGCCTTTGCTTATTATAAATATCGGCCTATCGAACACAACCTTACTTCGGAATGGGACTATCTTTACAACAAAGCCCACAATGAGTACCTAAATTATCTTGCCACAACTGGCTTGGTGGGCTTAGGTGCTTATCTTATAATGATTATAACCTTTATAATTTTAATATTAAAAAGGGCAAGAACTAACAGTTTACTAGTTAACGGTTTACTTGCAGGCTATCTCTCTATTCTCGTCTCCAACTTCTTCGGCTTTTCGGTTGTTACGGTCAATCTCTATTTCTTTCTCATCCCCGCTTTTGCTTTTATTTTAGGAGGAATGATCAGCCCACAAAAAACCCTCTCCTTTCCAATTGGAGTAAAAAAAATAAAAATTACTAATTACCAATTACCAATTACTCTTCTTCGCTGGCCAATCATCTTTTTAATAATCGTCGCTACTTTTGTCGGAATTTTAACGCTCCTTCGTTTCTTCTTAGCCGATAAAGCCTATGCTTTGGGCTTTAATCTCGATCGAACCGGCCAATACCAGCTTGCCTATCCAAAACTTCTTGAGGCAGTCGCCCTTCGAAGCGGTGAGCCGGCGTTTATGGATGAACTCTCATTAAATAATGCCATTCTTTCGGCTGCTCTTTCTTTTGAAAACGAAGCAACATTAGCTTCGCAATTAAAAGATACGGCGATAGGGACAAGCGATCTGGTTGTTGAGAAACACCCAAATAACATCGTCTTTTGGAAAACCAGAGTTAGGGCCCTCTATGCTTTAAGCCAAACTGATGAACAATATCTCCCTCTTGCCCTTGAAGCGGTAAAAAAAGCCTCTGCGCTTGCGCCAACCGATGCCAAGGTTTCTTACAATCTTGGTCTTTTGTACGGACAAAACGGCGATACAGACAGGGCTGTCGAAGTCCTTGAAAAGACAATAAAATTAAAACCCGATTATTATGACGCTTATTATGCCTTGGGGCTTTTTTACCATGAAAGCGCGCTTGATGAAAAAGGACGAACCGTAAAGCCCGAGCTTCAGAAAAAAGCGGTTTCGGCAATGCAATATATTTTGGATAACTTCGCAACCGACGACGCCCAAGCCCTCCAAGCCCTGGAAACGTGGGGCGAACTCCCAAAAACACAGCAGTAACCTGTGGTATAAGCAAAGCTTGACTACGTATAAGCAGAGCTTGACTACGTATAAGCAGAGCTTGACTACGTATAAGCAGAGCTTGACTACGTATAAGCAGAGCTTGTATCACTTCGTGATATAATAGCCTCATGTTAAAAATTGTTACGGCGCCGAATTCGGTTTTATCCCAAAAAGCACAGCCGGTAAAAAAAATCGATAAGAACGTTCTTGATCTTGTTGAGGAAATGAAAGCGACTCTTCTTGGAACAAAAGACCCAGTAGGGGTGGGGCTTGCGGCGCCGCAGGTAGGACATTCGCTTCGAATTTTTCTTGCCAAGCCAACGCCAAAATCAGAAATAATGGTCTGCGTTAACCCAAAAATTTTAAGCAGGTCAGAGGAACTAAAACCCCTTAAAAGGCCAAAAAACTCAAGCAATAAACGTGCCGGAACTTTAGAGGGATGTTTATCTTTGCCAACAATTTGGGGAACAGTCCTTCGCTCCTCCTCTCTTACTTTTTCCTATACCGATGGGCAAGACAAGACACATAAGCGCTCGTGTAAAGATTTTTTGGCCACCATTGTTCAGCATGAGATTGATCACCTCGACGGAGTTCTTTTCCCAAAACGCGTTTTGGAACAAAAAGGCAAACTCTACAAATCCCGCAAAAATGAAAAAGGCGAGGAAGAGTTTGAGGAGATAGAAATCTAACATTGTTAAATGGCTGTATTGTTCAATTGTTATGAAAATAACGTTCTTTGGTTCTTCTAACTACGTTCTCCCTATTCTTGAAGCTTTACGAGCCAACTTTGAGCTCATCCTCGTTATTACTACTGATCCGCTAAATGGCGCTGTTCCTTCCTACTGCAAACAAAATTCAATCCCCTATCTTTCTGTCCAACAATTGAGCAATCAAACAATCGAACA